>JAUUZM010000196.1 GCA_030589965.1 Bacteroides sp. | reverse complement strand
ATACTGACTTAGTTCCTGCTCGGGGATGAAAAGCAGTGGACGAATAAGTTGAATGCGACCTTCAAACATTGATAGTTTCTGGGGAAGGGAGCTTATGGAGCTATGGTAAATCATATTCATTAAAACCGTCTGGATGGCATCATCTTTATGATGTCCAAGAGCAACCTTTCCACAATTCAATTCTTTCGAAAGTTCAAATATCCTTTTTCTACGATTCCAGGAACAAATAAAACATGGGGCCTTTTTTGAATCAACACTCAGATCAACTTCAATCTCCTCAAGGTGCAACTCTACATCCAGATCTTTGCAGAACTGTTTAAGGTAGGATGTATCCATCTCATATCCAACACCTTTTGCTGAAACGTGAACGGCGAAGATTTCGAAATCAAAGGGAAAATGTTTTTTTCTGTCCGCGAGAGCCTCGAGAAGTATCATCGAATCCTTGCCTCCCGATAGTCCGACCAGAACCCTGTCACCCGCTTCGATCAATCCGTATTCCAGTGAAGATCTACCAACCTTCCTGCAAATCTTTTCGAATTGCTTCTTCCTTAATCTTTCCTGCTCGATCATGTCGTAAAAATATCTAATTTTACTAGCTGTTCAAAACGCCTGTATTATGAAGAGAAGCATTCTGGTCCTTATTACATTTTTGGTTATTGCCCTGTCATCTGCCGCGCAGAAATCCGGAAATGTTGAGAATCCATCCATTTCGATTAAAACTAAAAATTTTACAAGGAGTAAGGGATTTATCAATTATTATCTGGACGAATCCGGAGGCAGGGTCTATCTGGAGCTTAATCAGCTGGATAAGGAGTTCTTGATGGTTTCCTATCTTTCAATGGGTATGGGTTCGAATGATGTTGGACTCGACCGTGGGAAGATTGGAGCCGAAAAACTGCTTGCGTTTCAGAGGGCTGGTGATAAGATCCTATTAATAGAACCAAATTATAAGTTTCGTGCTGAATCAGATGATGAACTTGAACGTAAGGCAGTTGAAGAATCGTTCGCCCGCTCTGTTATATGGGGATTTAAAGTGGAGGCTGAGGAGAATGGTCGGGTGTTGATTGATTTTACTCCCATGCTTTTGAGCGACCAGAATTATGTCTCTGATATGATGAGCTGGTCTGCGCAGGGGACTTACAAGGTGGATGAATCCCGTTCAGCTTTGAATGCCGACCGGACCCGCAATTTCCCTGATAACACAGAGTTTGATGCAATTCTTACTTTTTCGGGACAACCCAAAGGCAGGTATGTGAATCAAGTTGTACCTACTCCGGAACACATGACCCTGGGCCAGCATATTTCATTTGTCAGACTTCCTGAACTCGGGGAATATCAGCCAAGGGTTTTTACCCCAGGCAGTGGTTACGGCAGCCTCCAATATATGGACCTGTCCCAACCTCTCGGAGAACCTCTTACACAACGATTTATTTACCGGCATCGGCTCGAAAAGAAAAATCCCACTGCTGAAGTGAGCGAGGCTGTTGAACCTATCATATATTACCTGGATCCGGGGACGCCAGAGCCTATGCGCAGCGCGCTACTTGAAGGGGCTTCCTGGTGGAGCGAGGCGTATGAAGCCATTGGATACAAGGATGCTTACCTGGTGAAACTCCTTCCCCCAGACGCAGATCCCCTGGACATCCGCTATAATGTGATTCAGTGGGTCCATCGCTCAACACGGGGTTGGTCCTATGGTTCATCTGTAACAGATCCCCGAACCGGAGAGATACTGAAAGGTCATGTAAGTCTCGGATCTCAGAGGGTCCGTCAGGATTATATGATTGCTGAAGCTCTTTTATCTCCTTACGGGGAAACCCCTTACGGGGATGAAGTCAAAATCCCAACGGAGATGGAACAGATGTCACTGGCCCGACTCCGCCAGCTTTCAGCCCATGAAGTTGGGCATACCCTGGGCTTCGCGCATAATTATGTTGCTTCAGCAGACGGTCGCTCCTCTGTAATGGATTATCCGCATCCCCTGATCACACTCAAAGACGGCGAAGTCGATCTGAGCGATGCCTATGACGTGGGAATAGGCCCCTGGGATAAGGTATATGTTGCTTACGGGTACCAGGATTTCCCAATAGGAATGGATGAAGGGGTAGGATTAAGGAAAATTCTTTCTGATGCCAGGCAGGAAGGTTTACGTTTCTTATCGGATCAGGATGCCAGGCCTGAGGGTTCTGCTCATCCTGCCACTCATTTATGGGATAACGGAGAAAATGCCTGTTCAGAACTTGAACGAATGATAGAACTTCGAATGGCTGTACTGGACAAATTCTCAGAGAAAGCCATCAGGGAAGAGGTACCGTTCTCGGAACTGGAAGATGTGCTGGTTCCTGCTTATATGCTTCATCGATATCAGCTTGAAGCTGCCGTTAAAAGTATTGGAGGGGTGGAATATAATTATGCACTAAAGGGTGAAGAATTGCAGCTTGAGATGGTAGCACCGGAAGCACAAAGTGCATGCCTGGAAACTATCATGGAAACCCTGGCCCCGGAATTTTTGGCGGTTCCGAAGGATCTCCTTGGGAAAATACCGCCAAAGCCCCTGGGATACAGGCGAGACAGAGAAAATTTTAAATCCCGTAATGGTCTCACTTTTGATCCGCTTTCCGTTGCCGAAGTTGCGGCCGACCACACACTCAAATTGCTCTTACATCCTCAGAGAGCATCACGTATGGTAAGCAATCATGCAGTTGATCCCCTCCAACCTGAGTTGCAGGTCCTGATCGATAAACTAGTCTTTAATACCTGGCAGACCATTTATGATGATCCATATCTGGGAGAGATCCAGCGCACAACCGATAACCTTGTTCTGCATCACCTCATACAACTTGCTTCGGACCAGTCCGCCGCGACCCATGTAAGGGCTATCACAATGTACAAGATAGATGAACTCTCATTGTGGATAGAGGGACAATTGGAGTATATCAGAGACTCTCAGCTAGAGCCTCATTATTTTTATGCTCTAAAACAAATCTCTTACTTCAGAGATCACCCGGAAGAGTTTGAGCATGAAACACCCCTGGAACCCCCACCCGGACAACCAATCGGAGATTGTGGATTAAATCACCTGAGTGCAGATGGATTACCATACTAGCAAACTATACCGGATCTTTATCCGTCTGCTCGAAAACCTGGGCATAAATCCGGCTAAAATGAAGGAATTCATAAAGTTCGGGGCTGTTGGAGGACTTGGGGTAATTGTTAATATGGGTTTCTTCTTCATTTTTACCCGATATGCCGGTATACGAATAGAGCTGGCATCTCCCATGGCCATTGAAATATCCATACTATGCAATTTCTTTCTTAACAATACATGGACCTTTCGAAGACGTGATACTAAGATTGGATTCGGAGGAAGGATTCTAAGGTATCACCTCGTAACTGCAGTCGCCGGAGGTGTTAACTACGTGACTTTACTCCTGCTGACCAAAATGCTGGGTATGAATGACCTTGTTGCTAATCTGATAGGAATAGGGTTGGGTACCTTCATTAATTTCTTCCTGAACTCAATGTGGACATGGCGGATTACCGGGACTGAAGAGCCAGTCCAGTCTCCTGAAGAGGAAACGCTGTAAGCACTGCTGGTGGACCGTTTATACCTGGTAAAAGTATGGCCGAACCGAATGAAACCAGAAGGCTGTATTCGCCCGGTTCAGGAGGTGACTGAATGGTAATGTCATAAATAATCTCCTCACCAGGCGAAATACTTCCCAATAAGGGTTGAGGATTTACTGTAGTACTCAGGGTTTTTCTTTTCTGCTGAAAATATGAATACATCAGGATTGGAGGTAGGTCACAATCACAATTAAGATCTACTGTATTTTCTGTTGGATTTGAGACCCGGACCTGCAGGGAGATGTCTAATCCTACAGGGGACTCAATGTCCTTATCGATTATGTCTAACCGGAGGCGGTTAAAGGAGCAGTACCTGTCAATGTCATAATAAGCGATATCTCCATGTATGGTTTGAAGCAGCGAAGTGCTGTCGCGGGTTCCCCATCGTGTCAACATCACCGGCTTACTTTCAAGGTCGGCTTCAATGGACCAGAGGTCAAACTGGTTTCTTCGGTAAAGCATATTATTTCTTGTAAAAGCTGTTTCTCCAGTGTAAAACCAGTAAACAGAAGGGTTCTGGTATTTATTCATAAAGACAACGGGGCGTACCCCTGCGACTTCCTGAATTTCTTCAGCCCAGATTTTTTTCCCATGAAATAAATGGGTTACATGATTCGGGAGAGGCAGGTAATCCCAGATAAGAAATGCCCGCATTATCAGAATTCCCGGAATGGTAGCAATCCCAAGTATCCTGAGCCATTTTCTAAGTCCGGGAAAACCATCCAGATTGGCAAGGCCAAGAACCACCAATGGAGGAAATGCTGCTGCGGTCCAATGCGGTTCTACATGACCCCTTACGCTCGAAAGAAAGAAGAAACCAAAGAATCCAACCAGGTTAAACTTTAGCATTCGTTCATAAGAACCGGAGACCTTCCTGGTAAAAGCCAGGTATAAGAGTATAATTCCGACAAAGGGTCCGGTTACAAGTAGTTGGTTGCCAATATATTCAAGTATTTGCCTGGGCTGGAAGGGGTCATTCCGGCTGATCAGATGGTATTCGAAACTGGCGAAATCATGCTTGAATTGCCAGAAAATATGGGGCAGGTATAGAATGAAAGCAATGCCTGCAATCAACCAGAAACTTCGCCTTAAGAGGAGTTTCCAGAATGAAATAATGGTAAAAAAGAGAATCAGTAAAGCATGGTATTTGCTGTACATCATTAATGCTACCACGATCCCCAGAAGTAAAGCCTGCTGAAGGCGGTCTTCTTCCAGGTATTTCTTTAAGATAAGGAAATAGAGGGAAGCGAAAAAGACCAGGGGGATATCCGGTAAGGCAGCAAATCCGGCAACATTAATATGCATCAGGATCATGGCAGGTATGATCCATAAAAACACTTTCCTGTCCCGCGATTGTTCTGGAATTAGAAACCATAAAATATAAATACTTCCGGCTCCAAGTAGTGATGGGAAGAGCCGTACACCGAGTGTGTTGGGAAATATGCTGTAGCCCATTTTGATCAGGAAGGCAAGCATTGGGGGGTGGTCAAAATATCCCCAGGCTGGGAATTCTGAATATAGCCAGTAATAGGCTTCATCTTCAATAATTTCTGTAAAAAGGGCCTGGACAAGATTTATTACCAGCCAGGCCAGGGAAAAAAGAAGAATGAATTTATTTTCGCGTAAATGTTCCTTCATGATGAAAATACCAAATATCCGATTAATTTTGTTTAAACCTTGGGGTAATCCGGATACATTCACAAAAATGAGAAAATCTTTTTACATACTTCTATCACTTCTCATGCTTTCGTATTTTGCAGCTTCGCAGGACTTCGAATGGAATGCCGGATTTGATGGATTTCTGGATAATCGTGAGTTCTACAGCATTGAAAATCCACAGACTATCTTTGGCTCAAGGCTTCGGGGGGAAATAGGAGGGAGCCTGAATGGTATGCACAGGTTGCGAGGAGGACTGAATTTTCTATTTGAGTATGGCGCGGATCCCTGGGTGAATCGCCCGGATCTGACCGCCTATTACGAGCTTGATTACAAGTCATTTGGCTTTTTTACAGGAGCCTTTCCAAGGCGCAATCTACTTGATTTTCCAATTGCCCTAATGTCAGATACTCTGAATTACTACAGGCCAAATGTTCAGGGGGTCTACCTGGGAATTAACAAGAGCTGGGGTTATCAGAATGTATTTATAGACTGGACCAGCCGACAGACTGACACCCTTCCGGAAAGATTCATTTTCGGGTTATCCGGTGAAGCCCATGTGGGGATGTTCTTTTATAATCACCATTTCATGATGGGGCATTTTGCAGGTACCGGGGATAATCCCGGACAGCCCGTAAGAGATAACGGAGGATTTGATATAAACGTTGGATCTGATCTCAGCAGCTTTGTCCCACTTGACACCCTCCAGTTCAGTGTTGGGACACTAGTCTCGCTGGACAGGGATCGAGCAAGTGGAGATGATTGGAATACACCGGCAGGATTTACCCTCAGGGGAATGGCCATGTGGAAGGGCCTGGGACTGAAAGCTCTTTACTACGTCGGGGAGGGCGGAACTTTTTTATACGGTGATCCCTTCTACCGGCTTAAAAGATACGGCAGACTTGATATATTCTGGGAACCTTTCCGCAACGGACCCGTCCGGGGAAAAATCAATTTCATTTTGCACTTCGCAGAGGGACAGATAGATTATTCTCAGCAAATTCTTGTAAGCATTGATCTTTAATTATTATTACGCATTTGTGTATCATAGATT
>JAUUZM010000270.1 GCA_030589965.1 Bacteroides sp. | reverse complement strand
TCAAGTTGTTTTCTTAGTACTTCAGAGACTTCTGCAGGTTTAATTCCAGCCATTATTCCTTATTTAATTTTAACTCTGTAATTCTTTTTTTATGTGCGCCAGCTTGCCTTTTACACTGGCGTCTAGTTGCTTATCCTCAACCCTGAGGACAAATCCTCCAATCAGATCTTCTTTGACTTCCTTATTCAGTTCTATTTCAGATTTAAAGGCTGTCTTGACCATTTGTCTGATCTCATCACTGTTTTTTTTATCCAGGTCCACTGCCGAAGATATCGTGGCCACCATAATTCCCTTTTCCTTCTTATAAAGCTGTATGAAATAGTGGGCCATTCCCGGGAGGTATTCTTCCCGCTTTTTTGCGGTTACCAGCCGGAGGAAATCAAGACCGAGGGGACTCATGTGGGACTTAAATACTTCAATCAGCACAGTAGATTTCCGAGCGGAATCAACAATTGGACTTTCCAGTAACTGGAGAATACCATGAACCTGTTCAACTGCTTCCAACAAGAATTCCATATCCTCACGCACTGCGTCAAGAACATTTTGATCCCTGGAACTCTGGAACAATGCCTTGGCATATCTTACAGCTACTTGTCCGACGCTCATCTCTTAATTCAGTTTAATGTCCTTCATAAGTTTGTCCACAAGCTCCTTCTGCTGATTCACATCCTTCAGCTTCTCACGAAGAATCTTTTCAGCGATTTCTACAGAAAGTAAAGCAACCTGTTTGCGGATTTCATCCACAGCAGAAGACTTTTCGTTTGCAATTACTTCCCTGGTAGCCTCGATAAGCAGCCTGGCTTCTTCG
Source organism: Bacteroides sp. (assembly GCA_030589965.1). Lineage (GTDB taxonomy): Bacteria > Bacteroidota > Bacteroidia > Bacteroidales > SM23-62 > SM23-62. The sequence goes on along the minus strand of JAUUZM010000270.1, from coordinate 4,085 downwards.
CTGGCTTTGATCCTTGCCTCGCTCAAAATTTTGTCGCTTAATTGCTTGGTCTCCTTAAGCATATTATCCCTTTCTAGCCTGGCTTCAGCCATGATCTTTTCATTATCCGCCTTGAGCTGTTCCATTTCCCCCCTTGCCCTGTCGGCAGAGCGTAATGAATTTTCGATGGATTTCTCCCTGTTTTCCAGGGCACTCAGAATTGGTTTCCAGGCAAACTTTTTCAGGATAACCAGCAGGATGATAAACATCAGGAGCATCCAGAAAATAGTACCAATATCAGGAGTTACTAGTCCCATATGTATTTGTTTTAAGTTCTTTCAAACCTGCATGGATCTGCCAATCGCAGAACCATGCAGGTAATTCTCATTATCCTGCCATAAACAGGATCAGCAGACAGACCACAATGGCAAAGAAGGCGGCCCCCTCAATAAGGGCGGCGGCAACGATCATATTTGACCGAATATCACCTGCAGCCTCCGGCTGTCTTGCAATGGCTTCCATAGCAGTTCCACCAATTCTACCGATACCAAGTCCGGCACCCAGTACAGCGATCCCTGCTCCAAGCGCAGCACCCAGATTTCCGACTGCTGCATCCAAAATAACCATCATTAAACTCATAATTAAAAACTATTTAGTGAAAAAAAACTTCTCTTAATGATGCTCTTCCGTGGCCATTCCAAAATAGATGGCCGAGAGCAATGTAAATACATATGCCTGTATCAGGGCTACCAGCAATTCAAGCATGGACATAAATATGGTAAATGCAAGACTCAGAATTGATACACCATATCCCAGTCCCGGACTCATTTGACCGAATATAAAAATCAGGCTGAAAAATCCCAATACGATAATATGTCCTGCTGTAATATTGGCAAAAAGCCGGATCATCAGAACAAAAGGTTTGGTTATCATTCCAATAATCTCGATAACCGGCATTAATGGTATTGGAAATTTAATCCACCATGGTACCCCGGGCATGTTAAAAATATGTAGCCAGTAATTTTTGTTCCCATTAATGGTTGTAATTCCAAATGTAAATAGGGCCAGCACCAGAGTCACCGTAATGTTTCCGGTCACATTCGCGCCTCCCGGGAAAATAGGGATCAGTCCAAGCATATTATTAAACCATATGAAAAAGAAAATGCTCAACAGGAATGGCATGAATTTCTTGTACTTATGTTCTCCTATCGAAGGCCTGGCAATATCATCCCGGATAAACAGGATGATAGGTTCCATAAGGTTCTGTAATCCTGTAGGAGCTTTATCCGGGTTGCGTTTATAAGCCTTGGCTACAGAAAGAAATACCAGCAAAAGAAGAATAATACTTATGAGTATGGCCAGAACATTTTTAGTAAATGACAGATCGAGTTTCGGAACGATCCTGCTTCCATCTTCCATTATTTCAACAACCTTTCCCCTGTTTTCCCCATGCGTTTCATAACGGAAACCTTTATAGTCGGAATGGCCATGGTGGAATTTATTGAACATAAAAACATTCAATCCCTTGGTATCCGAATAAATGATAACCGGTAATGGAATGCTCAGGTGAAAATCATGATAACTTAAAATATGCCAATCATAAGCATCCAGGATGTGATCGAAAATAAAATCAGATGGAGAGAAACCTTCTTCAGCCTCCCCGTGAGGAGCTTCGTGGACTGCAGAACCGGAAGCATCAGCTTGGGTGTGTGATTCATTATCCTGCTGAACTGGACCGGCAGCAAAGAGAATGAGGAATAATAAGGCTCCCAGTATATATGAAATAACTTTTCTGCTCAAGGTTCAATGCACGATTTAAGAGGTATAAAAATAAATAAAAACTGTCGTTCCGGCAAGGGATGTCGGACTTATAATTTCACCCTTTTCTGGTATTTCAAAATAGCAATAACCTCGATAAGGGTAAAGGCGGCATAACAGACAAGGAAACTCATCAGGAATGGGATGGCGTGCTCTGTATCTGTGGCAAGAAAAATGGCAATAAATAGGATGTAGATAAATAATTTCAAGCCCATGGACCCGAGGTATTTACTGGTGAATTTCCGGGGGTCGTTCTGGCTTGCTCTGACCAAATAAATATGCACAACAAGGGTGGTGGCAAAGAGGAAAAACGGAACAAGGGGAAACAGAGAAAAATACGATTCAGAAAGAAGAAATAAAAAAATCCCATAGCCAGCCGCAGTAAGTACAAGGGTTACCAGGAAGAGGTTAAAAGCATATTTTCGAATAGATTCCTGCATTATTTAATCATTAAACTTGATCAGGTCCTTTACGGCATAATACATGGAGGCGACAACTGCAAGCAGGGTCAGGACCAGTGTAAAAACCGGGAATTCCCATGTAACAATTTCATCCAATTTGATTCCTCCGAACACCCCGACAAGGATGATGGCGATCATCTGAAAAGCAAGTCCGGAGTACCTGGCGTAATTATTTAGCTGCGAGGGGCTCCTTTTCGGTTTTTTCGGATTGGCGTGTTTCTCCATTTTCTGAATTGATGACATTCATGTCACAGTTGCCCGTAAAAGAGCAGCCGGGCTCAATGGCAAGTTTTGTAGCAATGATATCACCATGTATCCGGGCTTTTGCTTTAAGAGAAAGCAATTGTGATACAATAATTTTACCCTCGATGGAACCTTCTACATCAGAGTTTTTACAATTAATTTCTCCCTTAACTTTACCTGTTTCCCCGATCACGACCTTACCTTTTGTGATAAGTTTTCCGTGAAGGCTTCCATCCACCCGAATATCCCCGTTTGAATTTACATCACCGGTTATCTTAGTTCCAATGCCTATGATATTGATGCCATTGGTCTCATTCTCATTATACACTTTTGCCATTGTTCTAGATTTTGCCCAAAATTATGTAATTCCTATGGATTGGTCAAGAATTTTTCGATCCATTATATGCCCATTTCAGATAAAGGGACCCCCAGGTAAATCCTCCTCCAAATGCAGCAAGGATAATATTGTCATCCTTTTTTAGTCGTTCTTCCCATTCCCAGAGACATAACGGAATGGTTGCCGCTGTGGTATTTCCATACCTCTGAATATTGATCATGACCTGGTCTTTTGAGATTCCCATCCTTCTGGCTGTAGCTTCAATAATTCTCATGTTTGCCTGGTGGGGTACCAGCCATGCCAGTTCTTCAGGTGAAATATTATGCTTTTTCATCATTTCAACCGAAATATCGGCCATTTTTGAAACTGCAAACTTAAACACAGTTTGTCCCTCCTGGAAAACAAAATGTTGCCTGCGATCCACCGTTTCATGGCTTGATGGGCGTAGGGATCCACCTGCTTTCATATGAAGACTAGGCGCTCCCGATCCATCTACATGGAGCATACTGTCTATAATGCCGGTATCTTCTTCAGAAGGTTCAAGAAGCACACAAGCTGCGCCATCTCCGAAAAGCGGACAGGTGGTACGGTCTGTATAATCCACAATAGCGGACATTTTATCGGCACCCAGGACAATTACTTTTTTATATCTTCCATTTTCTACGAAATTCCTTCCTGTCTCAAGGGCAAAAAGAAAACCTGAACATGCAGCTCCCATATCAAACGTCCATGCATTTTTTAGTCCCGTTTTATGTGCAGTTAAATTTGAGACATTAGGAAAAAACATATCGGGTGTAATTGTCGCGGCAATCAGCAGGTCAATATCATTGGGATCTGTCCCGGTTTTATCAAGTAAGTCCTTAACAGCCAAAGCTCCCATATCCGAAGTTGCTTTTCCTTCCCCTTTCAGTATTCTTCTTTCCTTGATACCGATTCTTTGCATGATCCATTCATCGCTGGTATCAACCATGGTACTCAATTCATCGTTCGAAAGCCTGTATTCAGGAACATATCCCCCAACTCCGGTGATGGCTGCTCTAATTCTTGTCATTACTGAAACTTCTCTTTTATTTTTCCAATCAGGTTCGATTCAATCACACTTGCTGTATGAAGAATCATGTTTTTTATGGCCGGTGCATTTGATATTCCATGGCCAATAATTACAGGTGAGAGTATTCCCAATATCGGAGTACCTCCACGGGTCTCAAAATTAAATTGTTCCATAAAGTCATCCTGAATGTTCCTTC
>JAUUZM010000134.1 GCA_030589965.1 Bacteroides sp. | reverse complement strand
TGGGTATTTCTTTCGAGAATATTATGGAAAGAAAGAGGATGGAAAACGAACTTATTGCTAAAAACAAGGAGCTTGAGCAAACACTGGAGAGGATCAATGAGATCAATACCCAACTGGTCCTTTCAGAGAAGATGGCCTCTTTAGGTGAAATTACTGCCGGCGTGGCACACGAGATAAAAAATCCCTTGAATTTCATTTCCGGAAACATTGAACCCCTGAAAAGAGATATAGCAGATATCCTTGAAATCCTGAAGAAATACGATGGAATTATCAGGGATAAAAAACCTGAAGAGGTACTTCAAAGTATCGAATCCATTAAATCGGAAATGGAATTTGAGGTCCTTGAAAAGGAGATTCATCAACTTACATCAGGGATCTCAGACGGAGCAATCAGGATGAAGGAGATTGTAAAAAGTCTCGGTAGTTTTACCAGGAAAGGGGACGATGAATTTGTATTATACGATATTCATGAAGGAATTGATTCAACCCTGATCCTGCTGGGAAACAAAACCAAAGACCGCATCGAAATACACAGGGATTTCGGAAGCTTTCCAGGAATTGAGTGCCAGCCTGAAAGATTGAACCAGGTTTTCATGAATATTCTTTCAAACGCCATCCAATCTATTGTAAAAGAAGGGGAGATTTTTATCAAAACCAGATTGGAAGGGCAACATGTAAGTATACGACTCAGGGATACCGGAGCTGGTATGAGTAAGGAAGTACAGGGTAAGATTTTTGAACCCTTTTATACCACGAAAGGAATGGGTAAGGGGACCGGACTGGGACTGTCAATCAGTTTTTCTATCATAGACCAGCATAAGGGTAGCATCTTAGTTTCAAGTGAACTATCAAAAGGCACTGAGTTCAAAATTATCCTGCCTGTAAAACAAATCAAGGAAGATTCCTGACAGGGAAGGTTTCTGAAAGCATAGCTTCTGATACTAGAGAAATTTCATCTGTACGCCCAGCAGGAAGCGAATTGGATCCTGGGGGGCCATTCGTATTGACTCAGCCCCGCCAACAGGCACATTATAATATTTGGAATTAAGCAGATTATTGATTTTTACAAATATGCCAGTCTCAAATTTTTGCTTATCTACCAGGGTATATCGGGCAGACAAGTTGATAATTCCATAGGGATCACTGTATAAGAGATTACCTGAATTGTCAGTAAGAGATCTGTGATAGCTTTTTGATCTGTATATAAAACGGGCTGCTGCGCTGACTCGCCGGTAATTAAAATCAACAACCGATTTAATGGTATTCTTTGCAGAAAAGGGTATTTGCCTGCCTTCAATCTCGCCCCCGGTGTAAGTATATGCCAGAAATGAATTCAGCGTAAAACTTGACCATGATTTTTTAACATTTATTCGGGCCGTCCCACCATATGAAATGGCATTCCCCTTATTATCCGGTCTTTCAATAATATTTACAGGAATACCCTTAAATGCCTGGCCGGTAAAGGATTCACTGGATAAGATATTATCCATATCATTATAAAATCCATTTACTGACAGAATCAGGTTACTCAGGAAAATATATGAAAATCCGGTTTCATAGGTGCGGATTCTCTGTGGTTCCAGATTCTCACTTGGCAGACGCCAGAAATCTGATCGCAATCCAGTGATACCGCCGGAAGCCGGATCATTAACGGTCTGAAAGCTACCATAATGCTGGTACTGACGATAAGGGGATGGTGATAAATAAGCCCTTCCGTAAAGAACCTTAATTTTCAGTTTATCAGTTGGAGAATAAACCAGTCCGGCCCGGGGATTTACGGATGAACGATATCTTGAGTTAAAGTCAGCCCTGCCTCCAAGGGTTAAACTAAGCTTTTCAAGAAGAAGGGTTCTCCACTGCAAATATGCCCCCAGGTTCTGATACTGCAGGTAATAGAAATCCTGGGAAATGGTTAGATCGTTTCCGTCCTGATCCATAACATTGGTGCCTAGATAATAGATGTTTTGAAAGTCAGCTGCCAGATCCTTGTCAAAAGCAAACGGCATATCCCCGGTTTTGGCCAGGGCTGTAATATCCTCATATGATACACCAACTATCAGGGAATTACCTTCCGAAAACAGATAAGTAGCCTGCTCTTCGATTTTAAGGGAGCGGTTAAAGGCATATTTGTATCCTTTGGCATAAGAGGTATAGGTATTTTGATAAAGGCTTCTGGGATCAACTTCATCCCTGCTGTGAGAAAGGATTGTCAACAATTTCCATTTTTGGTTTCTGGACTCATACTCATATGAGGAGTAGAAAGATTCAACCATGAACTTGAATGAAGACTCCTTAGAGTATACGGTGAACTCAGGCAATGTCGAAAAAGAGGAACTATGTGATTCAAAATTTCTGAAATAGCCCACTTCGAAACTTTTAATATTTAGTTTAGCATGGAGGGCATAAGATGTTGTGGGAGTTTCATAATCCTCAACAGGAAGGGTAACAACGCTGTTATCCCATGGTGAGGCCAACATCTCCCCATTGGTTTTATAACGTTCATTATACCAGCTGTATTCATCCTTGTAAATTTCTGGAAAATCAGGTTCATCAGAGTAGTAAAAATTTCCGGTTAGCATAAATGAAATTTCCTCGTCCCCAACGCCGACCATAAATGAGTTATTGGTAGTATTAAAATTTCCATATGATCCACTCAGAGTAACTCCATTTCCATCTGATCCTTTTTTCGTAATAATATTTATCACTCCCGTGAATGCATCAACACCATAAAGCGCTGATGCCGGTCCCAATATAATCTCTACCTGCTTTGCATTGGATATGGGATAATTATTTACAATCGCAAGTGGCGTGCCTGTGGGAGAATTTATCCGCATACCATCCATCATTACGATAAATTTCTCGCTTCCATCAATTCCCCTGATTGTAAAATAGTTAGAGTATTCAACCGAGGCCTTCTTCTGTATCTCTATCTCCGGGACATCCTCCAATACCTCCTCCAGGCTGGTATACCCTCGAGTCCTGATTTGTTCTTCCGATATCAAATAAATACTTGCTGGTGCATCAGAAGATTTTTCCTTAATCTTTGAAACAGATACAACTTCCTGGTTGAGTAACTCTTCAAGAGACATGTGCAGGAAAGAAATCCTCGCGGAATCCATCTGGGCAGAAATATTTCCCCGGGAACAAACGGGAAGTAAGAATAGAGTAATACAGAAAAGGAATAAGTATATTTTTCCCTTCATCATTTTAGTTTTTGTGAATCAGAAGAAATTGGCTGGTAGTTTCGACTAATTCCGCAGGAATCTAAAATAAAGAATTCCATGGCCTTATCAAATACCCTGATGAGTTCTTTCTTAAATTTGTTAGGCCTGATACCAAAATTCTTTCTTATTTTTATATTTCCAGCGATATTCCAATCCAATGTCAGTAAAATATAACTCTTGCCGTACCCTTCCCTGGAAATTGATCCTATTAATCCTATGCATTTCCCTTCCGGGGATAAAAACCCTGGCGCAGGAGGAAATAAACCCTGGGATGAAAATGGTTATGATTTTCAAATTTGCTCAGCAGATTCAGTGGGAGAATGAAGATGATATTGATACCTTCCGAATTGGAGTGTATGGAAGGGATCCTGCCCTGATGGCTGAAATGCGCTTACTGGAATCGGTCCCACTCAAAGAAAAACCTATTACCATACTTCAGTTTTTAAGATTCAGAGATATAAAAAGCACCCAAGTTCTTTTTATAACCAACAGCAAAAACTCGGAAATTGAGCGAATTTCTGATGTAATCAGTGGTTATAACACGCTGCTTATCAGTGAATATAGTCCCGATCAGGATAATACCATGATCAACTTTCTCCCAATGGCAGATAACAAAATACAGTTTGAAGTAAATAAGGCAAATATTATTAATGAAGATTTAAAGGTCCTGCCTGATCTATTGCTTTTGGGTGGGACTGAAATTGATGTGGCTGAATTGTACAAAGAATCACAGGATGCCCTTGATAATGTCGTTCAACAGGTTTCCCTCCTTTATGATTCATTAAAGGTGCAAAGTGACGAAATCCAGGTCAGAAATGCAGAAATTGACCAACAGAAAATGCTCATTATTGAGCAAACAGATGAGATCCAGATAAAGGAAGCGGATATTCAACTAAGGGAACAGGAACTGGATAAACTTATTAAACAAGTAAAGCAAAGTCAGTGGACATTAAACAGCAAGAATGAACTTATAAAGAGTCAATTGGAGAGTATTTCTGTCCAGGAGGAAGAAATTAAAACCCGGAATTCAACGTTGGATTTAATTCAGAATGAAATTGACAATCAACAATATAAAATTGAGGAGCAAAAATCCCAGCTTACTGCAATGGCCTCCCTGGTGGAACGTCAAAAATATGTACTAACTGCATTTATAATATTCTGTGCCCTTATCCTGGGAATGATCGTTCTCTTGAACCGTGGTTATAAGATAAAAAAGAATGCAAACAGGGAACTTGAGTTGATGAATTCTGAGATTATTAGCCAAAAGCATGAGATTGAGGGGAAAAATCGGGAAATGCAGACTAAAAACGAGGAAATTGTTACCCAGTCGGAGGAAATAAGACAGGCCAATGAGGAAATTCTCTCCACCAATGAGGCTCTGCAACAACAAAAATCTGAATTGCAATTTACCCTTGAGAACCTAAAACTTGCTCAAGAACAGCTGGTCCAATCTGAGAAGCTTGCTTCAGTCGGACAGTTAACGGCAGGCATCGCTCATGAATTGAACAATCCTGTAAACTTTATCAGTGGGAATGTTAAACCGCTGAATAGGGATCTAGAGGATATTTTCCAATTACTTGGATTATATGATTCAATCATAGAGAAGAATAAGCTTAACAAAACATTTCAGGAGGCAGAGGAACTGAAGGAAAACATTGACTTCCAGTTTCTAACTGACGAGATTAAAAGCCTGATGGAAGGAATTATTGAGGGAGCTCACAGGTCAAGCGATATTGTGAAAGGTCTCCGGAGTTTCTCCAGGTTGGATGATGATAAATTTAAAACTGCAGACTTGCATGATGGAATTGACTCGACCCTGATCCTCTTATATAATAAAACCAAAAACAAGATTAAGGTGCATAAGGATTATGGGGATTTGCCTTCAATAGAATGTTTTCCCAGTAAGATCAACCAGGTTTTTATGAATATCCTGACAAACAGTATTCAGGCAATCGAAGACAAGGGAAACATCTACATCGAAACCATCAGCAGCGGAATTGGTGTAAAGGTTGTAATCAGGGATACAGGAACAGGAATGACACCCGAAGTAAAGAAACATATATTTGAACCTTTTTATACTACCAAGGAAGTTGGAAGTGGTACCGGTCTGGGATTATCTATCAGTTATGGAATCATTGAGCAGCACAAGGGGAATATTGATGTAATCTCAGAACCCGGCAAAGGTACAGAGTTCATTATATCCCTGCCAATTACCCAACCAGATAATTGATCATAATAAACTAAATTATGGCAGAAGAAAAATTTCCGCTTTTATATGTTGATGATGAGGAACATAATCTCATCTCCTTTGCAGCTACTTTCAGGAAGGAATATAAAGTTCATACCGCAAAGACCGGTGAAGACGGACTGGAAATTATGCGTAACAATGATATAAAACTGGTCATTACGGACCAACGCATGCCTGAAATGACAGGAATTGAATTTCTCGAAAAGGTAATTCCTGAATTCCCGGACGCCGTTCGGATGATTTTAACAGGCTATAGTGATATAGGAGTGATAATTGAAGCCATTAACAGCGGACAGGTTTTTCGATATATTACCAAACCCTGGGATGAAAACGAACTAAGAATGACCATCGAAAATTCCAGGCAGGTTCATTCCCTTCAAACAAGTAACAGGGAACTGATGGAATCATTGACACAGAAAATTGAGGAGCAGGAACAAACACTTAAACTTTTTGTTAAGTATGTGCCTGAGCAGATAGTAAAAAAATCACTGGATCATTCGGAGAAATCAATATTTGAGGGTGAGCTTAGAAGTGTTGCTGTATTATTTTGTGACATCCGGGGTTTTACTCCCATGAGTGAGGAACTTGCTCCAGATGAGGTAGTAACCTTCCTGAATGATTATTATGCACTAATGACAGAGACCGTAAAGCAGCACAAGGGTATGGTAAATCAATTCGTGGGTGATGAAATATTTGCTGCCTTTGGTGCGCTTGATTCCTATCCCGATAATGAATTAAACGCTGTGGTATGCGGAATTAAAATGATGGAAAAATTATCTGTATTAAACGAGAAATACAATGTTAAATTCAACCGGGAGATACAGATGGGCATTGGCATCCATTGTGGTGAGGTTGTGGCCGGGAATGTAGGCTCTGAGGATAGGATCCGTTATTCCCTTACCGGGGATGTTGTAAATACAGGTAAAAGGATAGAATCGCTTACCAAGGATCAGCCCAATTCGATTCTTATCAGTGATGGAATATATCAAAAGACAAAAGACCATATTGATGCTAAGGCCTGGAAGCCTTTGTATGTAAAAGGCAAAAAAGAGAAAATCCTGGTTTATGAAGTTTCCGGCATGAAGTAAACTACCCGATAATGGAACTTATATTCTTGGCCTTAAGTAATTTATATGTTTCTATTTGGGCCCTGATTTTTTTTGTTCCTGTAGACTTTTTTGGTAAATTATTATGCTCGCTGTCGAGCTCTCTGGCCTTGGTATTATCCGCCAACTGAAGTTTCAGTATCTCCATTACTTCGGATTTAATAGTTGAATCATAAATAGGAAACCCTAATTCAATTCTTCGATTCAGGTTTCTATTCATCCAATCCGCCGAGGCCATGAACATCTCCATATCTCCATTGTTGTGAAATACAAAAACCCTTGCATGTTCCAGGTACCTGTCCACAATCCTTGTCACGCTTATATTTTCGCTGTATTTCTTCCCAGGAATCAGACAACAAATTCCCCTGACCAGAATGTCAATTTTAACTCCCTTCTTACTTGCCTCATATAACTTATTGATCATTTTCTTATGATCGAGTCCATTCATTTTAAGTATTATCCGGGCTTCCTTTCCTGCAAGTGAATGGCTGATCTCACGGTCGATCATGCGAATAAACTCTTTTTTAATATTCAGCTGGGCTACCAGCAGATGCTTAAGTTTGGGTTTGGCATCCTGGTTTTCCAGAAAAACGAAAAGATCCTTCAGCTCATTGGTGATGTTCTCATCAGATGTAAATAGGCCATGATCGGCATAAATCCTGGCTGTCTTTTCATTGAAATTACCAGTACTTAGAAAAGCATGAGCTTCCTGCTTGTGTTTAACAGGCTTTCTCAATACAAGAGCGATTTTAGCATGTACTTTCAAGCCGGGAATACTATAGATGATCCGGATACCTGCTTTCTTCATGAGCTTGGAAAACTGGAGATTCGAATGCTCGTCAAAGCGCGCTTTAAGTTCTATAAAGACAGTAACCTTCTTTCCGTTATTCCTGGCATTTAAAAGTGCATTTACGATTGCCGAATCAGAAGCTACCCGGTACTGGGTGGTTTTGATTTCTTTCACTTTAGGATCCATGGCTGCTTCATTCAAAAACCGGATCACCGGATCATAGGAATGGTAGGGGAAATGTAGCATCCAGTCCCGCTCGGCAATCGCCTCATACATGGATGAAAATGAATCTAAATCCTTCTTATGCAGTGGACTAAGGGTCTTTATCTCAAGTTTAGGTGAAAGGGGATTAGGAAAGGTAAACAGGTCCGAAAAATTATGATATTTCCCCCCGGGTACAAGATCTTTCCTGGATAATTTTAGTGATTGCCTGAGAAAATCCAGGAATTCAGCAGGCATTTCATTATCGTACAAAAACCTTGAGGGAGCACCTGTCATCCGCTTTCCGAGTGAATCACTAATTTTAACAGCCAGGTCGCCTGTAAATTCATCCTCTATACCCAGGTCAGCATCCCGGGATAGTTTGATG
>JAUUZM010000079.1 GCA_030589965.1 Bacteroides sp. | reverse complement strand
TTCTAAACGATGAGAACGCGGCAAAATTATTTAAAAACCTGAGTTTCGGCAATTTTTCTTGCATTTGTATCAGAATTAATATAATCCTCGAGTCCGGGCTTCTCTATAAATTCTGCTTTTTCCATTGTTTTTTCAATGATTTCAGGCATCTCAGTAAACCGTATCTTTTTTTCAAGGAATGCATTGACAACCACTTCATTGGCTGCATTTAAGTTGCATGGCATATTGCCTCCTTTTTGCAGGGCAAGATAGGAAAGATCAAGGTTTTTGAAAAGATTTTTATCCGGTACTTTAAATGTCAGGGATGGGTAATTGCTGAATGAAAATCTTTCCATATCTGACTTCAGCCGCCTGGGGAAGGCCAGGGCGTACTGTATGGGCAGCTTCATATCGGGAATACCAAGCTGCGCTTTAATGGAACCATCCTCAAATTGGACCATGGAATGGATGATTGACTGAGGGTGTATTACTACTTCAATCTGTTCTGGTTTGAGACCAAAGAGCCAGTAGGCCTCAATTACTTCAAGTCCTTTGTTCATAAGGCTTGCCGAATCAATGGTAACCTTATTTCCCATGCACCAGTTAGGATGTTTCAGGGCCTCCTCCGGGCTGACATTTTCCAGTTCTTTTCTGGATTTTCCAAGGAATGGTCCGCCCGAGGCTGTCAGGATAATTTTTTCCACCGGATTGAATTCTTCCCCGGTGAGGCATTGAAAAATGGCCGAATGTTCCGAATCAACCGGGATGATATTCACTCCTCGCTCCAGGGCTTCCCGAATTATCAGGTCTCCACCTACAACGAGGGTTTCCTTATTGGCCAGGGCGATGTCTTTGCCTGCTTTGATGGCTGCAAGGGTAGGACGAAGACCGGAAAAGCCTACCAGGGCAGTCAGAACCATTTCAATGGATTCCATCTGCACAATTTGTTCGATGGCTTCGCTGCCTGCATATACTTTAATTGGCAGGTCTGACAGGGCATCAAGTACCTTGCTGTATTGGTTTTCGTCGGCAATTACAACATGGTTTGGAAGAAACTTTCGGGATTGCCGGATAAGTTCATCAGCATTCTTTCCAGCGGTTAGTACCTCCAGGCGAAAACTATCGGCTTGCTTTTCTATAACTTCCAGTGTCTGGGTACCGATTGAGCCGGTTGATCCAAGAATAGCGATCTTCTTCTGCATTTAGAATACAATATAAGATTGTGGGTCAATCGGAGTACCGTTATGCCAAAGTTCGAAGTGAAGATGCGGACCGGTGGTTAATTCACCCGAGTTTCCGATGATGGCAATAGCGTCACCTGCTTTAACAATATTACCGGTCTTTTTAAGTAAAACAGAGTTATGCTTGTATACAGATACAAGATTGTTTTCATGTTGAAGATATATTATATATCCGTACTCAATGGTCCATCCGTCCATGGTGACTGTTCCATCAAGGGTTGCCTTAACCACCTCATTGGGTTCGGCACCTATATCTGTTCCGAAATGATTTGAATTTGCCTTAAAAGTTCTGGTTATCAGTCCCCTTACAGGTGCAAAAAAATGAATACTGGCCAGGTCAGTCGGAGAAGACGGCATAGGTACAACGGATAAATTATACTGCTCCTCAGCCTCAATTTGTAAGCGTAAAATGGAATCCTCCATGGACCTGGAAAAATCAAAATTTGCTTCATTCCTGGAGGTGTCTGATAGATTTACCAGGTTATCAGGCTCTTCACCTGAAACCAGGGCCCGGATGTTCTGAAAATACTGGTCCCTCATTCGAATCTCATTTTCCAGCGAATCAAGCCTGACGGCATTAATGAGTATGGTTCTTCTGAGGTTTCCATCCGGATAACCGGGGATGAGTTCCCGTATGCTGGTGTATGCCACCAGTGCAAAAATACCAACAACAAAAAGGATAAATATTGTACTGCTGAGGGCTACCATATTCAGGCGGGTAAGCCTGAGGTACCAAATCTCCTCAAATGTATTATCATTATAGATGATCAGCCTGAACTTATCTCTCAGCCTGTCTCCGAATTGTCTTTTCTGTCTTTTACCCATTTGGTCAATCTCGTCGAGCCGACAAAGTTAATAAAACTATGGATTGATAACAGAGCCTGGTAGATTAACGGGAATCCAGGGAAAATGTATATTTACAGAAAGTTTTTCAATTATGCTTTTCAAATCAATTGCCGATAAGGTTTTACCTCAGAAACAGCTCAGGGGATTAAGAAATAAGTATCCTGAAAAAAAGATAGTTTTCTGTACAGGCTGTTTTGATATCCTCCAGAGCGGACATGCTGTGTTTTTTAACCAATGCCGGCAAAAAGGTGATATCCTGGTAGTAGGAGTTGGCCGTGATCAGGTGATAACCAAGCTTAAAGGTCCGGGACGGCCGGTGAATCCTGAAAATAACAGGGTCTACCTTGTTGCAGCTTTTCAGGATGTGGACTATGCAGCTCTGAATGACCCGGAAATATCCTCCGGGAAGATCGACTTCAGGGATTTAATGCATTCATTGAAGCCCGATTATTTTGTTTTGAATGAGGATGATACCGGGATGGAAGAGAAAAAAGCATTATGTGATGAAATCGGCAGCGAATTGGTTCAGGTCAGCCGGGAAGTTCCTAAGATTCTTGAGGCCACTTCAACAAGCAGGATCATTGATAAAATTCAGTTTGCCTACCGGGCACCCTTACGAATAGATTTTGCAGGAGGTTGGACAGATGTGCCATATATAATGAATGGAAAAACCGGTTATGTTTCAAATATTACCATTTCTCCTCTTGTCGAATTAAAAAAAGGAGCTTTCAATTTTGCCGGCTACCCCAGGGGGAGCGGATTGAGTACTTCAACAGCTGCACAGCTTCTCGAGTTGATTAGTTCCAAGAATTATAATGCTGATTCAAAAACCCTATCAGAGATCGGCGAGGATCTGTTCAATCTTGAAAATAAGGAGCTTAACTGGGCTATAGGACGACAGGATCAGTATTCCATTGTAAAGGGCGGATTCAATTGCTGGGAGTTTGGTACTGATTATGCCAAACCGCTGGATATTGAAATACCCCGTGAAACACTCGATGAGTTTAAAAAGAACCTGGTTCTGATACACACAGGTGCCTCCAGAAATGCACAATCCGCTGTCGAGGAAGTATATAAGAATTATAAAACCAAAAAGGGGAAGGATGCCCTGGAAAAACTCGCATCCTATGGGAAAGAATTTGCCTTTGCTTTGAGGGACAAAGATTTTATACGTTGTGCCGGGATCATGGAACAGAATTTTAAAGACCAGATCCAACTGGCCCCTACCACGACTAATGATTACCTGGAAAAGATGTATTCATTTGCTATTGAGAAAGGTGCATACGGTGGTAAAATTGCCGGAGCGGGAGGAGGAGGAGCCTTTATTTTTTACTGCAAGGATCCTGGCCTGTTAATCTCCTCTCTGAAAGAGAAATTTCATGATTGCTTTGAGATCAATTTTCAGTTCCACTATGATAGTATAAAGGCCCTGAATCAGACCTGATCCAATTGAATTCCTGTAATTTCTTAAGCGCTGAGTGACTCTGGTTTATTCAATTGCTCCTCCACCCATTTTCTGTTTTCCCAGAGTGTACAGCCTCCAGCCGATTCCGTCAGCAGGTTATGGCTGCTGCGTATCCTGCTTAAAAATAGCGAGTCAAGCGCATCTGTTAAGGGCATATCTATGATGTTGGAATCTGAATACGGTGCAAAAGGACAGGGTTCCACATCTCCTGTTGAGCTGATATGTATAAACCCTCTTCCTGCTGCAAGACATCCTCCATATTGTTCTTCTTCTCCCGGAAGGCATACATACAATCCCGGAAGTGATTCACGGATTTGATGAATGAGTTCAGGTAAACGCATTTTTTGTTCCTCGCTTAAACAATGAATGACGTCATTCTCAGATGAGGGAACATATTCAATAAAGAAGAAAACCCTGCTGCCGAGTTTATGATAATGTTGCAGCACCTTCGTATCTGTTAGTTGTTCGAAGTTATCCCGTGTTAGTGTCAATGATAATCCAAAAAACATTTTGCTCCTTCGTAAAATCTCGGCCACTGAAACAACTTTTCCATATAATCCTGGCCCTCTTCTCTCCTCCATACTTTCCGGATCACCCTCTATGCTAAGTATAGGTATTAAATTCCTGTGCTTTTTGAAAAGTCTGATATAATCACCATTAAGCAGGGTCCCATTGGTTATTACCGGGAACACAGTTTCTTTTACCCTACCTGCTGCTTCCAGGATATCCTTGCGAAGCAGTGGTTCTCCTCCGGCTATCATAATTATGTTTGTGCCTATTTCTGATGCCTCCCGTGCCAGTTTCTCAAACCTCTGAGGGTTGATCTCCATCCCCTTTCTGCGGTTCTGGTTTCTTGCGTAGCATCCCTTGCAAACCAGGTTGCAGCGATTGGTAATGCTGCAAATCATCAGGGGAGGGGCTGGCAATCCTTTGTCCAGTCTTTTCTGGCGTAATTCGGCGGCCTGGTTTTGATGGTTCATGGTCTTTATCCAGAATCCGCATTGCCGCAGGTTGGTTAGATTTAAGTCAACCGCATCATAAAAGAAGTGCTCGAGATTTTCCTTAAATGTTTCCAGGTATTGTTGTTCCTTTTTCATTCTACAGGTTTTTACTTCAGCAAATAATTATGATATAAAAATAGACTGCTTCAAAATTACAGACAGGTAAAAATCGGTCAAGTTGCCTGCAATATCGGTGAATTCGGGGAGTTGGAGTGTAAACCTTATTTTTTTGATCACTCGATACAATTAGTTTAATAATTTATCGTTCCTTTGATAACTGAATTGAATTGATTATTATTTTTTGATTTATTGCTATGGATATTAAGGTAGATGGAAAGGAATTACATCAGCTCTCTGCCAGGGAATTAAGAGAATTGGAGAAGACTATCAAGCAGGCTTCATCCAATTTAAAGAAAAATGGATTTAGAAAATTCCAGGTTGGCGATACTGTCAAGGTAGCAAAGAGCAATTGGTCCGCAGAGGGAATTATCGAAGAAATAGGTGCCCGCACGGCAACTGTAAATATCGGTGAAGAAAAAATTCTGGCTACTCCCAGGATGCTTTCAAAGGCTTAGGCAAAAGGACGTTCTGATCTTAAAGTTTTATATTTTACCCTGCTCACCGGTGATCACCGGGGGTGATTCTTATAGTATTTTACGGTTTCAATGTAACGAATGCCTCGTGTACTCGTCCTATATTCAGAACTTAATATGAAAAAGGATGAAAAATTCGATTGTACTTTTATGCCTGATCCTTTTCGGAGTGGGACTTCAGGCTCAGACCAGTGAATTTGATGAGATCTATTCTGCTTTCCGGGGAGAGGATGGAGTAGTAAGCCTTACGGTGCCCGGATTTCTATGCCGAATGGCAGGAAACATTGCAGATCTTGAACATGAGGAACAGGAGCTGCTGAGATCCATTCAATCCGTGAAATTACTTGTCATCGAAAATCCCGAGATCAATAAACAGATAAATCTTGCCAGGATACTTTCAAGGGTTGAACCCGATAAGGGTGTTGTTCCTTTGTTGCATGTCCAAAACGGTGATGAAGATGTGCTGATCCTCGCAAAAGAGCAGAATGAACGGATCTCTGAACTCTATGTCGTTGTAGGAGGAGAGGAGAATGTAATGATCAGGATAAAGGGTAGAATGGACCGGGACCTGATGAAAAGCCTTTTTGAGGTTACAGGCATAGAACAAACCAAATATGTCCGGAAAATTTAATCGAGTCCAAATCTTTCCCAGTGGATTTGAAATAAATAGGCCGGCTCCCCATTATTGTCTCCAATCTGATGAGTCTGGCTGAATATCCCGTAATACTTCTGTTCCATATAATACATATAGCGGTGTACAGTATTGATTACCCGCTCTGTTTTCTGAGCAGGATTCAGACGAAGGTTTCCACGAATCAGGTAATCAACATTGTTTCGATGCAGTAGGTTGATCAGGCTGTCGGGAACGATTGCCATGCCTGGTTTACCACTGGCAGATATTCTGTCACGAAGAAAATCCAGATCTGTTTCCACCTTAATATTATACTGTTGGAGAAGGGATTGGTAACTGGGAATATACTCTTCCGGGAAATAGAATACGGAGTAAACGGTATCTCCGGCGGTCATAAAAGCCTCAACATTTCTTTTCATACCCAGTTCAAATTCACGGGGCATTCCGCTGGATCTGAGAATTCTATCATTGAGAATATACGGGTCCCCTGGTAATCTTTCCATCCTGGCCAGTGCTGTATCAGCTGCCAGGGATGGGAAGCGGTAAAGACCAAAGAATCCCCGTCCATCCCCATAAATAAAAGACATGGAGGGTTTACGGGAAGCAATCATGGATTCTTCGGGAATATTCCTGGCCGACCATTCACTCATCTTAAGGAAACTAACCCAGTCTGGCGTATAACCGGTATACTTATTCCCCTTTAGGTTCTTCATCAATACATCATTATTTGCCTTGGCCTTATTAACCGAGAACCCGAATAATTTGAAAAATATAATAATCAGAAACAGTACAAGTGCCGGCTGGAGCAGGCGGAGTTTTTTGACTTTCCCCAATTCAGTTAATCCCCATGGAAGCAAAATAAATATCAGGGGGATATAAATTATAATAAGACGCATTTGTCCCCAGTGCTGCTGCAGGATAACAAAGGTCACGAAAAGAATAATTCCCAGGTAATAGCCAACGAATCTCATAACCCGGCTTTTCCTGATGGCGAAATATATTGCAAGGGCAAAAAGCACATAGATTATAACAGTTACTATTACACTCGTATCCGAATTGGAGGGATCTTTTAACCCGGCCCCGCTCATAAAAAGTCTGGACAAATAGATTTGTGAATTTTCCAGGAACCTGTCAATCATTCCCCCGAAATCCTCTTTCCCCTGGGAAGGATTATAATAATTTTTCAGAAGAAGTCCATTGAGTTGCACGCTCATGTCTTCCCCATGGATATTCCAGCGATGCGATTTGTAGATCCCAAAAGGTATCCTGAATAATATGAAGCTTATTAGAGTATATCCCGCAAGGTAAAACTTCTTCTCTGTAAGCAGATAGAGAAGGACCACACCCAGAACCAGGATTCCAATATTACGGGTTATTGACATTGTGAATAGCAGAAGTCCGACCAGGAGTACTGTCCACCAATTCTTAAGGATCAGCCTGTAATTATCCTTGATCTCATTGTAATGCCGGATAATCAGGTAAAACAGGGCCGATTGCAAAAAGAGGTACATGGCCTCTGTATATGTCTGACTGCCGAAATACAAAAGCTCAGAGCTAACGGAACTTATAAGCAATGCCATAACAAGTACGGTGGAGCTTATCTTTCCCTTGAAGGTATAGTAAAAGAAGAATAGGTGTCCGATCAGAAAGAGATAAGAGGTAGACTTGAACAGAAAGATTTTAAATCCGACAATCCTCATCACCCAGCTCAGAAAAATTGAATAGAAAGTCCCATGAAACCCCGGATACGCAACACCATCCATGAATTTTTTAGCAGATTCAATGTATCCTGAATCATCGCCGCCTTCACTGATGCGAACCTCAAAAAGGTAAAATCCCAGAACGGCTGTCAGGACAACACTCAGAATGAAAAAGAGGGAAAGACGTTTTTCGAAAAATCCGTCAATCATCTCGAATAATGTCAATTTGGGTTTTGCGTGAGCTTGCTTTTTGGCCATGATCCAAATGTAAGTTTAGGCCACAAATTTTAATATAACCTGATTAATATCAAAGAAAATATTTATTTACCTTTAGCCCCCGGTCAATAAAACTGGTTTGAATGAGAGAAAAAACGATTGATTATTTCAACAGGATTGCTAAATCACGTGATAAATGGAAACGGAGAAATCGTCTGTACCACAAAACCATACGGAAGTATTTCCAGTTCACCATACCAGAAAACAGCCGGGTCGCAGAAATCGGATGTGGTACAGGAGATTTGCTGCACTCGGTAAACCCTGAAAAAGGACTGGGAATCGATTTTTCTGAAGATATGATCCGGATTGCAAAGGAAAAATATCCTGAACTTGATTTCAGGGTCTGCGATGTTGAGAGTATGGAGATCGAAGAAAAATTCGATTATATCATTATTTCGGATCTTCTCAGCAGTTTATTGGACATCCAGATTGCACTCAGGAATATTAAAAAAATGTGCAATGAAAATACCCGGCTGGTTTTATCCAGTTATAATTACTTCTGGGAACCTTTTCTGAAGCTTGGTGAACTGTTCGGTTTGAAGAAAAAGCAACCCTTTCAGAACTGGCTCACAGTAAAAGATATTGACAACCTGCTACATCTGGAAGGATTTGAAAGCATTAAACTGGAAAGGAAACTTCTTCTTCCCAAGTATGTACCGGTCATAGGCTTCATTTTTAACAGGATATTGGCAAATCTTCCCGTGATAAATGGTCTTGACCTCATTAATTTTATGACTGCAAAGCCTATTTCTGAAGGACGTAAGGAATACTCCGTTTCGATTGTAGTGCCTGCCAGAAACGAAAAGGGAAATATTGAAAATGCCATACTAAAGACGCCTGATTTCGGGAGCCATCAGCAGTTTATTTTTGTCGAAGGGCATTCCGGTGACAATACCTATGAGGAAATGATCCGGGTGCAGCAGAAATATAAGGATCATGATGTCCTGGTTTTCCGTCAAAGCGGGAAGGGGAAAGGAAATGCCGTGAGGGAAGGATTTGAGAAAGCCAGCGGGGACATCTTGATGATTCTTGACGCTGACCTTACTACACCTCCGGAGGAC
Organism: Bacteroides sp.; assembly: GCA_030589965.1. Classification (GTDB taxonomy): domain Bacteria; phylum Bacteroidota; class Bacteroidia; order Bacteroidales; family SM23-62; genus SM23-62. Next base: position 1,418 of record JAUUZM010000079.1, on the reverse strand, counting down.
ATGCCGAAATTTTATGAGGCAATTGCAGATGGGAAAGGGGAATTTATCAATGGCTGCCGCCTGGTTTATCCCATGGAAAAACAGGCAATGCGTTTTCTTAACTACCTGGGGAATAAATTTTTCGGCGCGTTTTTTAGTTATTTATTAGGCCAAAGGCTAAAAGATACATTGTGTGGCACCAAGGTTCTACTCAAATCGGATTATGATAAAATCCAGGCCAACCGGCATTATTTCGGAGAGTTCGATCCCTTTGGAGATTTTGATCTATTATTTGGGGCTGCCAAGCTGAACCTTAAAATAACGGAAATCATTGTCCGGTACCGGGATCGGGAATATGGCTCGACCCAGATCAGCAGGTTCAGGCATGGCTGGCTTCTGATCAAAATGTGCTGGTTTGCTGCCGGGAAATTAAAGTTTAAGTAGTGGGACTGAAATACAAAATTGACCTGCCACTTGATTCTCCTGAAAGAACCATTCTTCATAAAGAGATCATCACCAGGAAAAGGTTTCTGAGAAAGCTCTATACGAAATGGTACTCATCCATGGTCTCTGAGCTTGATCATATTCCCGAGGGGATACTTGTTGAACTCGGTTCCGGCGGCGGATTTTTCAAAGAATTTATACCCAATCTGATTTGCAGCGATATTCTTGATCTGCCGGGAAATGATATGACTTTTTCCGCCCTTGATATGCCCTTTGAAAATAATTCTGTCTCTGCCATTTTTATGATTGACACCTTCCATCATATTCCGGATAGTGAGAAGTTCCTGGCAGAGGCATCAAGGGTCCTGAAAAAGGGAGGTGTAATTATGATGATTGAACCGGCAAACAGCTGCTGGGGCCGGTTTATTTACAAGAATTTCCATCATGAACCCTTTGATCCTGCGGGGGACTGGTCATTCCCTCTCAGTGGTCCGATGTCGGGTGCAAATGGCGCCCTGCCCTGGATTGTTTTTGAACGAGACCTGGAACGTTTTTCCAATGATTTTCAAGGGTTTGAGATAAGTAAAATTAAATATCATACACCATTTTTGTACCTGCTGAGCGGTGGAGTTTCTTTCAGGCAATTGCTCCCCGGCTTCACATATGGTTTTATTCATCTGCTTGACCGCATAGCTTCAGGCATTTCTTCCCAATTTTCCATGTTTGTTACCATAAAAGTTCGGAAAGGATAACAGATTCCCATCCCACTTCTTTAGAATGATTTTAATTAGCCGTATAGCTTATTCATTAGCCTGTACACGACCATAATAATTCTATTTTTACAGGTCGATAAAATATTATTTAAATATTATGAAAAATGTAAGATATTTCTTTTTAACGATTATGCTTGTCATGGGCATTTCTGCATCTGTCCGTGCACAGGAACCTACCCGCTGGAGAGGACCCGCAGCGAATGGGATTTATTCCGAAAAAGG
>JAUUZM010000115.1 GCA_030589965.1 Bacteroides sp. | reverse complement strand
TTCTAGGAATCAAGAGGTTTCACCTTACCTGAAATCATAAGTTTAATAACCCCGTTTTCTGCATTTGAATATACATAAATAGACTTTGCAAAAGCGCCTACCCTATGAGTGTCGTAAATTACTCTTATACTTCCCTTTTTACCAGCAATTATGGGCTCTTTAGACCATTCAGGAACAGTACAACCACAGGTAGATTTTACATGGCTTACAATAAGTGGCGCTTCGCCGGTATTGGTAAAAACAAATTCAAATTCTCCATCACTACTGAAAATGATCTCTCCGTAACTATGGCTTAAAGTATCAAACTCAATACTTGATTTTTCAGCTGAGCTTTCTTGACGATCCTGGCCGCACATATAAAAACCAATGGCAAAGAATGTTAGAATTGCGATTAATGGGATATTTTTCATCTTGTTCATTATTGAAATGTAAAATTAATTATAAACTTTTTACTAAGAGATTAAATCGTAAGAAATGCTTAATTTTAGCCGATTTTTATAAACAGATTCAGCGCAAATAATGGAAATTCCTCCCAAATACGATCCCTCAAAGACCGAAGAACGATGGTATGAATACTGGATGAAGCAGGGATTCTTTTCTTCCACTCCGGATGATAGGGAACCTTATGTCATCGTAATCCCACCACCCAACGTTACCGGTGTTCTGCATATGGGACACATGCTGAATAATACCATCCAGGATGTACTAATCCGCAAGAATCGTATGGAGGGGAAGAATGCCCTGTGGGTACCCGGTACAGACCATGCCTCAATTGCTACTGAGGCCCGGGTGGTCGCCAAGTTAAAGGCAGAAGGAATTCAGAAGACCGATCTCAGCCGTGACGCATTTCTTGAGCATGCCTGGGAATGGAAAAATAAACATGGAGGGATTATACTTGATCAACTTAAAAAGCTTGGGGCATCCTGTGACTGGGACCGTACCCATTTCACTATGGATGAAGGGTATTATGAATCTGTAATTACAGTATTCATTGACCTTTTTGATAAGGGATATATTTACCGGGGGGTACGTATGGTAAACTGGGATCCACAGGCTCAAACAGCTGTCTCAGATGAGGAAGTTAATCACCGGGAAGTTCAGTCTAAACTGTATCATGTGAGATACGAGGTAGAGGGGACAAAAGATGGAATAGTCATTGCCACCACCCGTCCGGAAACCATACTCGGGGATACAGCCGTTGCCGTCAATCCGAATGATCCAAGGTATAAGGCCCTTCACGGGAAGACAGCAATCATCCCATTGCTTGGGAGAAAAGTTCCAATCCTCTGTGACGAATATGTTGATCATGAATTTGGTACCGGGGCTCTTAAGATAACTCCGGCCCATGATGAAAACGATTATGAGATAGGTATACGTCATAATTTAGAGAGTGTTGATATACTGAACGATAATGGTACTCTAAGTGAGGCAGCCGAATGGTTCGTCGGAATGGACAGGTTTGAAGCGAGGAAGGAGATCATTAAAGAATTGGAAAAAAGGGGCAGCCTTGTAAAGACTGAGGATTATGTCAACAAGGTTGGTTTCTCCGAACGGACAGATGCAGTAATTGAACCAAAGCTTTCCATGCAATGGTTCCTGAAAATGAAGGATATTTCCAAACCGGCCCTTGATTCGGTTCTTGATGATTCGGTGCAGTTGCATCCTGCAAAATTTAAGAATGTTTACCGACACTGGATGGAAAATGTAAAGGACTGGTGTATTTCCCGTCAGCTTTGGTGGGGACAGAGGATCCCGGCATGGTTCATCGGAAAGACCAATGAATATGTAGTTGCCAGGACGGAGGAAGAGGCCCTTGAGAAAGCAAGGATAAAAACGGGTAATAATGAACTTGCCTTGGAAGATCTCCGGCAGGATGAGGATGTACTTGATACCTGGTTTTCATCCTGGCTCTGGCCCATTGCTGTATTTGATGGAATTCGCAATCCTGATAATGAGGACTACAAATATTATTATCCAACCAATGATCTGGTAACAGCACCTGAAATACTGTTTTTCTGGGTTGCAAGAATGATCATAGCCGGCCATGAATACCCTGGAGAAAAACCTTTCAATAATGTCTACCTGACGGGGATTGTAAGGGATGGACAGCGGAGAAAGATGTCTAAATCACTGGGGAACTCGCCTGAACCCATTGATCTTATAAAGAAATATTCAGCTGATGGGATCCGGGTTGGTATGCTGTTCTGTTCACCAGCAGGAGGAGATCTTTTATATGATGACAGCCTTCCGGAGCAAGGACGAAACTTCGGGAACAAAATATGGAATGCTTTCAGGTTGATTAAGGGTTGGAATGTGGATGAAGGCATTCCTCAACCGGAAAGTGCCGGAGCAGCTGTTACATGGTTTGGGATGCGCTTGAATACAGCCTTGAAGCAACTTGAGGATCAGTATAGCAAATACAGGATCTCCGAGGCACTTATGACCATTTATAAGCTTTTCTGGGATGAGTTTTCTTCATGGTACCTGGAATGTGTCAAACCCCCTTTCGGGGAACCAATGGATTCAACAACCTATAAGAGTACTATTAATTATATGGATATACTGGTTCGTATCCTTCATCCCTTCATGCCTTTTATAACTGAGGAGATCTGGCAATATATTGAGGAAAGGAAAGATGGTGAAAGCATTATGGTACAAGCCATGCCCAAAGCTGGCGGATCTGACAGCCAGATTCTGGAACAGTTTGAAGATATGAAGGAAGCGGTGACTGCCATCCGAAAGATCAGAAAAGAGAAAAACCTTCCAGCCAAAGAGAAACTGGAACTTCTGATTACTGATATCAATCACTCCTACAATAAGCAATTCGAGAGCATCCTTTTAAAATTAGGAATCCTGAAAACCATTGAAACCATTGATGGAAAGCCAGAAGGAGCTTTGTCTTTCCGTGTCAGAAATGTGGAATATTTCATTCCCATGGAAGAGCATGTAAATCCTGAGGAAGAATTGAAGGAGCTCAGCTCTGAACTTGAATACCAGAAAGGTTTTCTGATTAAGGTCATGGCCAAATTGGATAATGAACGATTTGTTCAGAATGCACCCGAAAAAGTAGTTCAGATGGAACAGAAAAAGAAGGATGAGGCGGTAAAAAAGATTCAGGCTCTGGAGGAGAGGATCTCTGGCCTGAAGAAATAGCCATTGTTCGAATGTGGTTAGGGGGCCATCCACCGGCCAATCCAAACATCTTCGTCGGTATCATCTACTCGACCGGTTTTTTCCAATCCAATGATCTTCTCATAAATGATCCGTACATGCATCCGGTCATCTTTTTCTATCCAAAATTCCATCCGGTCGGGTCTCAGCCTGTATCCTCCCCAGTAGGCGGGGCGGGTAACTTCCCGGTCACGGAATTTTTCCTCCATTTTTTTCATCTTAGCCTCAAGACTTTCCGGAGAAGGAACAACCTGACTTTGCATAGACGCCCAGGCTCCAAGTTGGCTTCCCCTGGGTCTTGAAGCAAAATACTTGTCAGACTCCTTCACCGTGGTTTTGCCAATCCTGCCTTCTATCCTGATCTGGTGACCGAGTTCCTGCCAATGGATCACAATGGCGGCCCATGGGCTCGATGCTATCTGTTCTCCCTTGTGGCTACGGTAGTTAGAATAGAAAACGAATCCTTTTTTATCAAACTCTTTTAGAAGCACAACCCGTGCAGAAGGTCTGAAATCGTTCCCTGTAGTAGCAAGAGTCATTACATCAGGATCCTTCAGTCCTGAGTCCACTGCCTCCAGGTACCATTGTCTGAAAAGTAGTATGGGATTTTGATCTGTATTCATCACTTAATTCCCTTTTACTGTACCATCGGCAATAAGGTTACGATCCGGTGGTTCTTCATCATCAAAATCATCTTCAATGATCTCATCATCGGGATCGGGGTAATTTGTCAATTTGGCATTTTTTATGCTGGCATTCAACTCAAAGCCAATTAGCAAGGCAATGGAATTTAAATATATCCAAAGAAGAATTATTATCAGGGTAGAGATTGACCCGAAGAACTTATTGAACTGTCCGAAATTATTCATTACGAAAGAGAAAATGAGCGATGTGCCGATAACAAGTACGGATGCAAGAGTTGAACCGGCAGAGTAAAACTTCCATTTCATCTTTCTTGAGGGACCCAACCAGTAGATAAAGGAAAGCGCAAAATAAGTCAGTGCAATGATCACGATCCATTTTATCACAAGGATGATATTAACTGTAAACCTGGAATTGATCAGCTCATTCTTAACAAGAAGGTCTATAGTGAGTCTTCCGAATAGTATCAGGCTCAGTGCCATTGTAATCAGGAAGAACATAATTACTACCAGAGCAGCAGCTGTTCCCCTGCGCCGTAACCAGGTTCTGGTGTCCAGGGAATGATAAGTGGCATTGAAGGCCTGGATCATTCCGTTAACAGCATTTGTCGCAAAAAACAAGGCAATAACAATACCGAAAAATTGCAAGCCCGTTCTTTTTATAAATAATTCCTGGATGGTATTTTCCATAACCCTATACACCTCTTCAGGGAGAATACTTAAGAAAAGTTGGAGTAGGCTATCTTCAAGATTGTCAATAGGGAGAATCGGTAATAGGGTTATAAAATAAATAATCGCAGGCAATGAGGCAAGGAAAAAATGAAATGCGATAGATGATGCGCGGGTTGTTAAGGCACCTTTTTGTAATCCCCTGGTAAAGAAGACAACCACATCATAAATGGGTATCCCTTCAAATCCGGGAATGGTTATTCGCTTGGCAAGGTTGACAGTCTTCTTCGATCGAATATCAGCGATCCTGACAGATTTATTATAGATTGATTTCAATCCCATATTATTCAACCGCTTTCAGACTCAGGTCCATCCCTTTTACATGATGTGTGAGAGCGCCTACAGAGATAAAGTCAACACCGCATTCAGCATAATCGCGTAAGTTTTCCAGGGTAATCTTTCCTGAAGATTCCGTTTCAAACCGGCCGGCTATTTGTTTAACCGCCTCCCGGGTATCTGCAAGAGAGAAGTTATCCAGCATGATCCTATGTATTTTTCCCACTCTAAGTATTTCCCTAACATCGTCAAGATCTCTGGCCTCAATTTCAATATCAACCGATATTCCCTTTTGTTCAAGGTAGACAATGGTTTTCAGAATAGCATTTTCAATACTCCCTGCGAAATCTACATGGTTGTCCTTTAGCAAAATCATGTCATATAAGCCCATACGGTGGTTCGTTCCCCCACCAAGGCGGACAGCTTCCTTATCAAAAATGCGTAATCCGGGTACCGTTTTCCGTGTATCCAACACCTTGGTATTCAGTCCCTCCAGCCTACTGACATACTCTGAAGTTCGGCTGGCAATTCCACTCATTCTTTGCATGACATTCAGGATCAACCTTTCTGAAGACAGGATGGACAGCACCTTTCCGGATACTATGAAAGCAATATTTCCTGGTTTCACGGAATCCCCATCTTTCAAAAATAGGTCCAGTTCCAATCCAGGGTCAATCTTTTGAAATATTTTCTTACCCGTAGCTATTCCCGCGATAATGCCTGCATCTTTAACCAGCAGCCTGGCAGATCCTATGGCGGTTTCTGGAATACAGGCTAGGGAGGAGTGGTCACCATCCCCAATGTCCTCCATTAGGGCGGTTTCCATAAATGAGTTAATCAGGTCCTCATTGTGCATTTTCTGTCTCTTCTTCAATCCTTAATTGGTGGATAAATGGCGATCCGTCCTGTTTTTTCATCAGGAAATATACACGGTATGTTTTTCCAGGAGTCTCCAGGCTGCATATCGCGTATCTTGAATTATCCATTCCGCCGTTATGAATAATTTTGAAGTTCTGTGGTTTATGTTCGCTGAAAAATTTTCGGATGATCTGTTCGGCCTGAGAGCGGCTGTAAACATCTTCTTTTTCAAGAATGATCAACTCAACATTATCATGGAAAAATTTCGAAAGTTCAGCTGCATTACCGGCTTTAAATGATAAAACTATACCTTCCGGCACCTTTTCTGGTTGTGCCTGCAGAGTCCCTAATGACAATAGTAATACAACTGCAAAACCAAGTATATATACGATCCTTTTCATTTCTGCACAATTTTTGTACATTATAAATTCATAAATCATGCCATTGCAAGATGCAATTTAGCAAATAAACAAATGCAAATACAATTACTTCTTATGGGAAAGACCAGATTCCCCTTTATTAGGGAAGGTCTGGGCGAGTATAGTAAACGCTTGAAAAGATACACTGATTACAGGATCCGTGAACTTCCGGAGTTAAAAAACTCAGGTTCCTGGCCCCAGCCAAAGGTGATGGCTGAGGAGGGTAAGATAATTCTTAAGGCACTGTCGGACAAAGATTTTGTGATTTTGCTGGATGAGCGTGGGAAGGAGTTGGATTCCATCCACTTTGCAGAATTTATGGAACGGAAACAACAAGAATCTTTAAAGTCAATTGTTTTTGTAATTGGGGGGCCATATGGTTTTTCTCCCGATGTTTATAAACGGGGGAATATGCAATTGTCACTGTCTAAAATGACCTTTTCACACCAGATGATTCCCTTGTTTTTCACGGAACAGTTATACAGGGCGTTTACTATAATACGGGGGACTCCCTATCATCATGGTTGATGATTTATCATTATCTTCGTCAATTAAGCAACATTCCCATGAACAGAAGCTTGAAAAGTAATACCGGATTGCTTGGAACTGCCCTCGCAAGCTTCATTATTTCCCTGCTACTCCAGTATGTTTCTTTTTATTCTCTTAATGAAAACGGAAGTGTAAGGAGGTTTGAAAAAGCATTCCAGGAGAAGGAACAACTGCTATATTCACTTTTCGAAAAGGTTGAAGAAGGTTTAATCAATGACGTAGGTCTGGATTATTTCTCTGTCATTCAGCCGATCATGGAGAGCGAATCCAAAAATGGGGGATTTCAACTTTTTATATATGAAAATGATTCCCTGGCCTTCTGGACCGGAAATTCGGTTTCTCCTGAGGAACTGGATATGAGAAATGACGGAGAGATCCTATTTCTCGGAAATAACTGGTCTGTCAAGAAAGAGAGAATAGAAGGGGGCAGACGTATAGTTGGACTTATCCTTATCAAGAACGAATTTCCTTATGAAAACCTATTCTTAAAAAACCATTTCTTTTCTGGTTTCAGGGTTCCCGAGGGGACGGAAATAAGTTTGAATACAGATACAGAGGCCCATCTGATCCATGATTCCTGGAATAATACAGTTTTCGCCCTGGATTTTACCCAGGTATCGAATTACAGCCCTTTTCAGTCCCAGGTATCCATCCTGTTATATTACCTCGGCATCTTTCTTTTCCTCTTGTATGTCCGTCAACTAATCAGATCCATCACTACCCCTCGCATGAAGAATATAGGAATTCTTCTGGCTGTAGTTATACTTTTTCTGCTGAATGCATTACTGTTAAAACTGAAGGTTCCTGTACATATGTCAGAAATGTCAGTTTTTAGTCCCCAGCTCTACGCTGCATCAAATCTTCTGCCATCCCTGGCGGATTTGCTCACAACCTCACTGTTCATATTCTTTCTGGTATTTATATTTTACAGTGAATTCAGCATTGGTGGAGAGAAAAAGGAAAAGGTATTCCAAATTCTGGAGACCGTGTTTTTCATCGGTTTGGTTTTTTATTTTCAGATTATAGTACTGATTTTCAGAAGCCTTGTCGTTCATTCAAGTATTTCATTTGAGACTTACAGGGTGCTGGATATCAGCATTTTTACATTTATTGGCCTATTCATACTGGCCATGCATTTTGCAGCTTTCACCATGCTGCTCGACCGGTTTTTCAGGCATATTAAACCTGAAACCACAGGAAAGAAACCCTGGATTTATTTTCTTGCATTCGCATTGCTGACCTGGGTTGCCGGATTTATGCAGGTTGGTGGGCCTGACCTTATTCTTGTCATGCTTATCAGCCTGGTCACCGGTATTGTTGCATTAATCAGAGGAACAAACCAGTTCCAGTTCCGATATTCCAGTTTTGTGCTGCTGATCTTTTTGTACAGTGTGGTCTCCGTGTACCAGATTAGAAAATACTCTGAGGAAAAAAGACATAGTGAAAAGAAGGTCCTGGCAGTCGATTTATCTGCTGAACACGATCCTATTGCCGAACTGCTCCTTAAAAATCTTGAACCAGACATTGCCTCTGACCAGGAACTTGCTTACCTGATCCATGAGGGGTATTCCGATCATAGGGAAATTGAAGATTACCTGAAAGAAAACTATTTTGGTGGATTCTGGGAAAAATATGATATGTACTTTACCCTTTGCTCTCCGATTGACTCCCTGTCTATAGATCCCTATATTGATGTCTGGTACCCATGCTATGATTTTTTTGATGATCTTTTCGCAGAGAGTCGAATCAGAAATTTTGGATCTCGCTTTTATTTTGTTGACGATATGAGCGGAAGGATCTCTTATTTTGCTGGCTTTAAATATTATTCAGCAGATAGCCTGGAGGAGGCAAGCCTTTTCCTTGAGCTTGATTCAAAGCTGGTTACAGCAGAACTTGGCTACCCCGAACTCCTTTTAAGGGAGCGTCCCCGGAAAGAATTTTTTAACCGGGAATATACTTATGCAAAATATAGTGGGGGTGAATTAATCACACAGTCAGGGGATTATTCGTATTCCCTGAAACCGGATCCTTACACCCGTGGAGCTGAAG
>JAUUZM010000281.1 GCA_030589965.1 Bacteroides sp. | reverse complement strand
GGCATCAGCAGCTGATCCGCCTTAAGAAGTCCGATACCGGTATCCCATATGATCATGAGAACCGATTGTTTGATGATAGCGGATTCCTGTTGCCGGACAGGCTCTCCGAACTGGATGATTTCATTAAACAGGCGGTTCAGAAGGACCCGGCTTTTCGGATCTATCCCGATGTTTTTGAATTTATTGATCAGCACAAAAAGAGCAGGGACCGGAGAGAAAAATTAAAGAAAATTTTTCCTGACGGAACGAAAAGCAGGATATTTGACAGCCTTATCAATACCAGGCTCTATCCCTATCAGAAGCAGGGAGTAATTGAAATCCTTGAGGCAGGAAGGGTATTGCTGGCCGATGACATGGGATTGGGAAAAACCATTCAGGCCATCGCTGCCACGGAGATTTTGGCAAAGTATCTTGATGTGCGGAAAGTCCTTATTATTTGTCCCACTTCACTCAAATACCAGTGGAAGTCCGAGATCCTGAAATTTTCCGGAAGGAATTCGACTGTGGTCGAGGGACTAATCCATAAAAGGAAGGAACTTTACCGGCAGGAGGATTTTTATAAGATCATCAGCTACGGGGTTGTTCGTAACGATACAAAACTGATCAATGAATGGGAAGCGGACCTGGTTATAGTCGACGAGGCACAGCGAATCAAGAACTGGAAAACACAAACGGCAAAATCCGTTAAAAAGATACCTTCCGAATACGTCATTGTGACTACAGGAACCCCTTTGGAAAACAGAATAGATGAGTTGCATTCCATTGTGGAATACATTGACTGGTATAAACTGGGTCCCTTGTTCCGGTTTCTGCATAACCACCAGGAACTGGATGAATACGGGAAAGTGATCGGGTATAAAAACCTCAGGAGCATCAATAAGACCTTGGAGGATATTCTTATCCGGCGAACCAAAAAGGAGATTAAGGACCAGCTTCCTGAGAGAACGGACAAGAATTTCTTTGTGGAAATGACCCCCGAACAGATCTCCGAGCATAAGGATTATTATGATGTTGTTTCCCGGCTGGCAAACCGATGGGTCCGGCAGGGTTTCCTGAGCGAGGAGGACAGGCAGAGGCTTCTGATATGCCTGAATTGCATGCGCATGGTTTCGGATTCCACTTATATACTGGATCAGAAAACCAATCATGGTAACAAAGCCGCTGAGGTGATGAGTCTCATCCAGGAAATTTTGGAAGATCCGGATAATAAAATTGTGATTTTCAGCCAGTGGAAAAGGATGTTTGACCTTCTGATTGTTGAACTTGATAAACTGGGACTGAACTACGAGTATCTCAACGGTGATGTCCCTGCCGGGAAGCGAAAAAAAATGATTGAGAAGTTCCGGGACCACCCTTCGCTGAAATTATTCCTCTCAACTGATGCAGGCGGGGTTGGAATAAACCTTCAGAGCGGTAACATACTTATCAATATTGACCTGCCCTGGAATCCCGCCGTCCTTGAACAGCGGGTCGGCCGTATATACCGGCTCGGACAGAAACAAAACATCCAGGTCTACAATTATGTTTCAAAATTCTCTATCGAACACAGGATACTCCATTTGCTGGACTTTAAAAGATCTGTATTCAAAGGAGTCCTTGACGAAGGAGGTGATGATAAGGTGATGCTTGAAGGCTTCCTTAAATCGATCAGAGCCATGCTGGAGATAAGCCTGGATGATTCGGAAATGGGTGATTTTGACCGTGCAGCCGAGGATGGCGACCCCTATCAGAAGGAAGGCCTTCCGCATGAAAACATGGCGAACCAATTGCCGGATCCTGGGCCTGAAGCAGATCAGAACCGTGATGAATATCCCCCTTCCGGGGAAAAGAATGTCGGGATATTCGGAAAGAGATTATTGTCCGGATTAAGAAAAACTGTTAAACGATGGATGAAAAATATCTCAGATTTTCTAGGTATTTGACCCTTGAAGAAATATCATGCCGCCCTGCAGGGAGCCATTGATCCAGTATGCTAATTCCTCAGACAGCATTTTTTGAATTTTTTTCCGGAACCACAGGGACAGGGGTCGTTCCTTCCGGCTTCCTGAGGTTGATGTGCTGTATGTGCATCATGTTTTCTTTTACAGCTGGCATAGATGCTTTTAAGTTGTTTATGCCGGTCGGCAAGCCTTTCGTAGATGTCAGGGATCTGTTCCTCTACAGCTGATCTGAGGGTGTTTAAATCAACAGAACCATTTATTTCTTCTGGCAATTCCCATTTGATTTTCCTGTAATCAAGTGAGACAGTGATCAGTTCTTCTCCGGGGACATTAAATTCCCCGGCCAAAAAAACGGATAAACTGGCATCCGAGCAGGGACAACCGGAGAAGAGGCAGTATTGGTCAAAGATTATGCAGTCCTTTTCCCTTATGGTGACCAAAAGTTCATCCCCAAAGGGCAAAACATCATTGTATGCCGACATGAGCCCGTTTCTTTCGACCTCTTCGTAATCAAAGTGTGCCTGGATGGAATCGTGCGCTGCCTCCCTGGTGAGTTTATTTTTAAATGCGAAATGTCGTTTCCACAGATAGTGAAAATCATCGTCCTCCATATTTGAAATAAGAGTCTCTGCAAATTGAAGGTTTTCATCGGCGATCTGATCTGATTCCAGATCCTCCTCAAAATAATCCAGCTTTTTCTTTATTACATCAATTGAGACAGTATGAAAGAAACTCAAATCTTCAAGTTCTTCCTGTCCAAGTAAAAAAAGATGAAGTTGAATGCTGCCGCAGGTACAGACAGGATTCTCACAAAAATGAATTGAAAATCCGTAGTGATCAATTTTGTCCCCATTTTGAATGGTGGCAACATGCGCGTTTTGTTCATGGTCAAAAGAAAATATCATATTCTTATTTTTAAGTATCCGGTTAATGCAGATTGTTTTCGGCAAAATAGGGGCCTGGACATTCAAGTTCCTGTCAGAGAATGATCTCCTCGAACAGTGCCTCCATATTTACTCCAACGGCATTGAGAGAAGCTGAATGGGTGTTTCCCTTCAGCCCGAATGTGGTAACCAGCGTCAGGAATATGGACTTTTTTGTTTGGGTCTGATTTTTGAAGACCTCTATTTTCCTTCTGAGTTCTTGTGCATAAGCTGAGCTAATAATAAATTCTGTTTGACAGAATTTTAGCTCGCAAAGATTAATAACCATATCCTGCCGGTCGATCAACATGTCAATTTGAGCCCCTTCATGTACGGAGTTACCTGTTGACCGATACTCCCAGGGTGAATTCGTCGATTCTATTTTATCTATTCTCATATGATACTTTATCTGCTCAATATGTTTCAAACAGATACTTTCAAAGCAATAACCCGACCATGCACTGAATTTGGGACCTGATTGCTTCTTCAACCAATATGAATTACCTGCCTGTCTTTTACCAAGTGGAGAGATCCAGAATAAATGAAACAAGGTAAACTCATCCGACAGACGGTACAAAACATCGCTGGCTTTCTTACCAAACGGAATATATGATTCAATAAAACCAGATATTTCCAACTCATTAATAATGTTTGATGCGGTTCCACCTGAACTCAGTTTAATTGCATTCAACAACTCAGAGCGATTGAGTCCCTTTTTCTTCCCGGCAAGTGATTTCAGTACCCGTTCATGATGTTCACTGTGATTAAACAGGGAACCTAAGAGATGGTCATATTCATTTTTTAATTCAGCCCCTTTTGAAAAGATTAATTCATCGATTACCTGGGCAGCAGACAAGCCTTCCTGCACAAAAGACCAATAATACGGAATCCCGCCAAGAGCCATGTATAGAAGCAGTATCTGGTAATGATCCAGGTTCCTGATCTTCTGCATCCTCAGATAGTTTTTGATTTCGTATAAAGTAAACGGTAACAGTCTTATATGTCCAGTAATACGGTTATGCAATCCGCCTTTTGAATCCATGATATGCTGTATCATCCATGATGCAGCCGAACCGCATACAATCAATACAAGATCATTTTGCTTTGAACCAAAGCTATTCCAGAAATTCTCCAAATGTTTCAGAAATCCCGACCTGGGAGTATTTAACCAGGGTAATTCATCGAAAAAAACAACTTTTTTCCCTTTTGTCTTTTTGTTTCTCAGAAAAGTTTTCAATAATGTAAATGCATCCTGCCAGGATTTGGGAGTTTGTACGGGTAAATTGATATCCATTGCTTCCGTCAGTGAATTGGAAAAGTTAATTAAATGCTCCTGAGTAGTTGCATTATGAATCCCAACGATCTCGAAACAGATTTTATCATTAAAAAACTCTCTTACTAAAAAGGTTTTTCCCACCCTTCTTCTTCCATATACTGCAATAAATTCAGGCTTTCCGGAATCTAAAGTCCGCTGGAGCTTTTGCATTTCCAGGTCTCTTCCTGCAATATTCTTTTTTGACATTTCTTGAAGTTTTACTAGTGGTATACAGCCAAATATACAAAATAGTAACTAAAATGGCTGAATTTAGATTCTAATAATACAGCCAAAATTAATATATTATTTAGATTTTGGCTGAGTATAGACTTTTCCAACATAAGAATATGAAGTACAGCCTTATGTAGGGTTTGTTGCTTTGTTCCCCTGGATACAATCGTCTATACCCACCAGTACATGTATATGGATACTTTCTTTTCTGCCCTTAT
>JAUUZM010000077.1 GCA_030589965.1 Bacteroides sp. | reverse complement strand
TTATTATAATCTTTCCGGTTAATAACAAATTGCATATTTACCTGCATAAGCGACTGTGAAACGGCTTCAATGTTTATCCCATTTTCAAACAGGGCAGTGGTAGCCTTGGCAAGTGCTCCAGGCATGGCAATATTGGTGCCCAGTGCAGATACAATGGCCACTTTTTTATCCGTGATCCTGTGATAGGTGTCCCGGAGTTCTTTAAGTAATTCCGGAACACAATCTTTCTCCCAGATTACCATGGTAATACTGTTTGCATTGGTCGCTTTCAGAATATAGGAGATTTGGTACTTCTTGATAAGCTCCATCATGTTCAGGTCAAATCCCACCTGTCCAACCATAAAAGGATCATGAATTTCAATGGCAACCACCTTGTCGGTTCCGGTAACCATTTCCACCTTTGCTCTTTCTCCCCTGTATTCCCTGCTGATAAGGGTTCCGGGATGATCCGGTTCAAAGGTATTTTTAATTCGAATATTGATGCCCCCGACTTCAAGTGGTTTAGAAGCCTTGGGGTGAATGGCCTCCATACCTATATCAGCCAGCTGGTCCGCAACATTATAATTGGTTTGTCCAACCGGATGTGAATTCCCTACTCCAACGATCATTGGGTCTGCAGTTGAAAGATGGTATTCCTTATGTATTACAGCTTCAGTAGCTTTGACTTCGACAGCAATTTTGCTGAAAGTAACTTCGGAATATCCCCGGTCAAACTCTCTCATTATCCCCTCAGTTCCCTTGGTGTATCCGGTAACAATGGAAACAGTCGATGAACAGTCCACTTCCTTGAAAGCCTTATGTATCCTTTCGTCAATGGTCAGGTATTCCGTATCATGAAATCCGCAAAGATCCACGAAAGTTGCATCAACACCATTATTCTGAAGGATATTCACTGAGTTAAAGGCGGAATGGGCCTCTCCAATGGAAGCAAGTATCTCGCGGGCCGCTAGCAGAATGTTCTGACGGTTAACATAACCTGAGGCCAGAACCTCGGACAGACTGGTGAGATAATCCTTTGACTGCTTGATGCGGTCGGTGATAAATTCATCAGCAAGCTCAAGATTCAGCTTGATATCAGAGAAGGTTTTATTGATCTCAATGAGTTTTGTAAGGAGATTATCCAGGGCTTCCTGGTAGTTATCTCCTTTAACGAAAATATCATATACTCCGTGTTCTCCGGTCTTTTTATGTTCCAACAACCAGTTGGTAACCCCGCTGTAAGCGGAGACAACAAATATCCGCTTGTAGAATTCTCCATCTTTCCGGTTTCCGATAATTACATTCCTGAGAACATCTCCGAATTTGCTCATCGAAGTACCACCAATCTTTTCAACTGTAAGCATAGTACCTTTTAGTTTACTTTTTATGAACCTGCAAAAAAAGCAAATTTAGGGCAATATCAGGCTTTCAGGGGAGAGAAGTTTGAAAATAATCGTTGATCATGCATGATCAGATGTTTTGTTTCAAACATCGGATGGTTTATTCTCCGGTTTCTGGTTTGTAGTCCGGATGTTTTGGCACACCTCCGTAGTATGGGTGTCCTTCCAGTTCATCTCCTTTTCCCATAGCACGGGGATCTCCCGTAAGCTCCAGCTGTTCCATCAATTTAAGGGCAAGTGATGCCCTGATTTCATCATATTCAGGTTCCCCGGCAAGGTTGTTTATTTGTCCCGGATCATTTTTACAATCATATAATTCTTCCGTAGCTCTTTTTCCAAAAGAAAGCTCCCATAAATGCCTGTGATTAGCATCCAGGTCTTTGTTCTCAACCATATATGATTTAGTTGGACCATTATCACAATCTCCCAGCCAGCAACCGGGCAGAGTTGCATTGAGGTAATCGGGTGTACCAGACGGCCAGAGACCTGGTTTATAATTCCTGATATACAAAAATTCATGGTTTCGAATGGCCCGGCTTGGATAGCCATCCATAGTTTCTTCCTGGCATGGAACATGCCGTTCTTTTCCATACAACACAAAACTGCGTTCACTGGTTTGAATAAAGCCTTCCCTCTTACTTTTCATCAGTCCAACCAGACTTCGTCCCGTCATTACTTCCGGTATTTTTACACCGGCCAGTTCCAGGAAGGTCGGTGCCAGATCACAAAGGCTGATAAAATCGTCGATTTTTCTGTCGGGTTTCCTGATCCCTGAACCCCAACGGATCGCCAGGGGTACCCGGGAGCCAGAATCATACAGGTTAGCCTTGCTCCTGGGGAATGGCATACCATGGTCACCCGTCATGACAATGATGGTATTTTCCAGTTCTCCGGTTTTTTCCAGCAATTCTATGGCATTAGCAACATCAGAATCGAATCGCTGGACTTCAAAATAGTAATCTGCAACATCGCTTCGGATGACAGGATGGTCAGGAAAACATTCAAAAAGTCGGATCTTATCGATATCCATCCCGCTCTGGATCCCTGTTCCGGCTTTGTAAGGCCGGTGGGGGTCAGATGCTCCCAACCAAAAACAAAAAGGCTTATTATCCGGCCGTTCGCTCAGAAATCCCTCAAACCCTGCCTTATAATGCTTTCCTGCAGGATGCTTGTTCCATTCATCCAGCTTTCCGGGTCCCCAGCTCTTCCTCCAATACCCAACATGGTACCCAGCCTCCTCAAGGATCAATGGATATGCCGGTGTTGCAGGATCAAGAGTACTCCATAAACTGGCACCAGCACCAAGTCTCCAATGATATTGTCCACTCAGGATAGCATTGCGGGAGGGGGTACAGGATGGGGATGAGATGTAGGCATGCATGAACAAAACCCCTTCCCTGGCAAGGCGGTCAAAAACCGGGGTCTGAACCACGGGATCACCGTATGCCCCAGCATGAGGATATCCCCAGTCATCGGCTATGGCAAAAAGGATATTCGGATGTTGCGGCATCTTTTTTTCACAGCCTGTGAAAAGAAAGCTTAATGTCAAAAATAATATTCCGGGAAGAGTACATTTAGAATTCATGGGTATTCAATATGATTGATTTTAATTTTTAAATTGCAGAAGACTAATATACAAATATCGATGTACACCAAATGTATTGTAAGGGAACCCTGCCCGGAAATGGTCGATGGATTGACTTCATCCGATTTGGGAAAACCTGATTACAGGTTGGCAATGAAACAGCATAAGGCCTACGTAGCTGCTCTTGAACAATGCGGATGCCAGGTATATATTCTTCCACCAGATACACGATTTCCTGATTCTGTATTTGTGGAGGATGCAGCCCTTTTAATCGGGGAGGCAGCAATTATTACTTTACCGGGAGCGGAGTCCCGGCGGAATGAGATTTTTGAAATGAGATCTGTACTCATGGATCATTTTGACTCTATTGAAGAGATCAAAGCTCCCGGGACCCTTGAAGCCGGTGACGTAATGGAGGTGGGAGATCATTATTACATTGGGATTTCAGAAAGGACCAATCAAGAAGGAGCGGAACAGTTGATTCGAATTCTCGAGAAATATGGGAAGACGGGCAGTACCATAACCCTGGTTCAATATCTTCATCTTAAAACCGGGGTGGCTTTTGCCGGGGAAAATACTCTCCTGCTTGCAGGGGAATTAATAGAGGTGATTGACTTTCAAAAATTCAAAAGGATTGTAGTCGATGAAGATGAAGAATATGCAGCCAATTCAGTTTTGATCAACGGTAAGATTCTTATGCCCTTCGGATATCCTAAAACCAGGGAGGCATTAATGTCCTCCGGGTTTGAAATAATTGAAGTTGATACTTCGGAATTCCGTAAACTGGATGGTGGAATAAGTTGTCTTTCCCTGCGGTTTTAATTTCTCAATGTATATTAAATATTCCCTTATATGGACATAAAAGCATTCCAGGATTATTATCCGGATGATGTTGCCCACTGCTATGGGTGCGGACACCTGAATGATCAGGGACTTCAGATTAAAACTTTCTGGGACGGGGATGAAACACTTACAAGATATACTCCCGAACCACACCATACTGCCGTACCCGGGTATGTTTATGGCGGACTCCTGGCTTCACTGGTGGATTGCCACAGTACCGGCACCGCAGCAGCAGCCAAATACCGTGAAGAAAAAAGGTCAATGGATAGTCTGCCGGCTCTGCGTTTTCTGACAGCTTCTTTGAAAGTCGAATACCGCAAACCAACACCCCTTGGAGTGCCATTGGAAATCCGTGGCAGGATCAGGGAGGTGAAGGGGAGAAAGGTGGTTGTTGATGTTGAACTTAAGGCTCAGGACGCAGTTTGCGTCACAGGGCAGGTGATCTGTATTCAGGTCCCGGAGGATTTTCTAAAGTAATACTACCTATAGCCCCATGATCAGGCAGGATTATTTTTTATCCTTCTCAGGTCCCTTGAAGCCAATCTGCTTCTTTGCAATGTCATCCTGCGCCCTGATCCTTTCTGCAATCATTGGGTCAAGGGATTTAACATGGAGATCCCTTTGTGGGAATGGAATAGTGATGCCGGCATCAACAATGGCCTGGTTTACAAGAACCGCCATTTCACTCTGAATAACCAGGCGCAGATCTGCATCTCCAATCCAGAACAATAAGCGGAAGTCCAGCGAACTTTCACCAAATCCATCAAAAATAGCCATCGGTATAGGTTGCTTAAGTGCACGGTCATAATTATTTACAACTTCAAGAAGAAGATCAATAACCCTCTGTGGATCTGTTCCATAGGCCACTCCAATACTGACTACTCCCCTCCTTCGCATATCTGTGCGGGTCCAGTTAATTAACTCATTAGAAATGAGGTTTCCGTTGGGCAAGATCACCTCTGAACCCTCATATGTCCGGATAACACTTGATCGGATCCCGATTTCTTTTACTATGCCCAAAAGGGAGCCAACTTCAATAATATCCCCCTCCTTTATGGGTCTTTCAAATGCCAGGATAATTCCGGATACCAGGTTATTAAAAATATTCTGGAGTCCAAACCCAATACCCACACCAAATGCACCCAGGAGAATGCCCAGTTTATCCATTCTCACCCCGGCAGCAGCTATAGCCACCAGAAATCCGATAGTAAAAACCGAGATCCTGAGTAACAGAGACAAAGCACCCGGCACTCCCTTTCGCATACGATCACGCAATCCACTCTCCCCTTCAAGGATTGCCCTGATGAGGTGGCTGATCCGCATGGTCAGCCAAATAATAAAGAAGAAGAGGAATATATTCCATAGAGTGAATTCCATGCTACCTATGGTAATAGGATACGTAAAAATTCCCTTAACCAGGTTGGATACAGGGTTCCAAACATTAAAAATTCTAAGTGTAAAGTTGATCAGAAGATATATAGCGATGAGGTTGATAATGGACTTAAGTCTTTTATGTATTCGATCTATGTTCTCGCTGAATAATTTTGATTTCTTCAGATAATTTCCGTGTATGGATGTAGTAATAATGCTATTCAGAGTAGCGACAAGAGAGAAGATAAACATGGAAATTACTATAGATTCAATTACGGAATTTGTCAGAAACTCTGCCAGGGTAATGGCCCCGAAGATATTTGCAAACAATGAAATAATCAGAATTGAAAAGGCAAGGAAGCCTGCAAACATCAACAGTTTACCATACGTACCGCTGAAAATGAGTATTCGTTTGGATTTCTTGCCTGCAATCAACCCCATGCTTGTAAGGCTGAAAAGAAGAATTACGATCAGCCATAACCTGGAAAAAAGAGTATCTGAGTATCCGATCCCATGCAGTTCTACCATGATTATCGCGAGTAGGGGAAGGATTATAAATTTTCGGGCCGGACCAATGATTACTGCTCTAAGTATAACATATACAGGAACCAGGAGAAGTAGAGCAGTCAGAAGAACAACTGAATCCGGAACATTATTGTATATGATAAAGGTCAAAACAACCGATATCAACACACCTGATATCAGGGGTCGTTCGGTAATTTTTTTAACGGCTGTGATCTCCGGTGTATCTGATTCTGGTATTCCGTGACGAAGATTGCTGTATATTACGAATATGAGTATTATAAGAAGAATGGAAATAACCAGGTGAAACCAGATCCAGGGAGCATATTGTCCCCGGAAATCCCGGAGACTTGCAACTGTATCGTCAATCATCGATCGCTTATTCTCGAATACTATGGTCGAATCTTTTTGTTTGTTGAATTCTTTCCAGATAGGAGGACCATCGAAACTGAGAAGGCTTCTGGTCAGGATCAGTTTGGCGCTGACGATCGATTCAATAACCCGGTTTGTAAAGATTACACCGTTAGATATCTCAACCAGCTCCTCCTGAATAAATTTTGAGTCAGATTCAAAAGCAGACAATGTTTCCCTGATATCCTTCAGGGTAAACTCAATCTGTTCGATGACCAGTTCTGCGGCCGATTCCTCATCAATTCTTTTTGATGTCAGTTCCCAGATGGATAAGGATTTAGCAATAACAGCTCTTTGATTTTCTTTTTCCTGAAGGGTCTCGTTCAGGATTTCCTGTTCAGTATCAAAAAGTTTATCGAGGAAGGACCATTCAGATTCCAGGCTTTCCAGGCTTCTGAGGTTAAGCGCATCAATTTGCTGAACCCGTGAACCCTCTCTTAGTAAAGCAAGCCGGAACGTCAGTGTATCAATACGGGAAATGATTTCTTCTTTTTCCTGCTCTGTTATAAGATAAGTTCTTTTTTCGCGGAGCTGGGTATTCACCTCGGTAGCCCTGAGGATTATATCCGTTACCGGAATGGCCACTACTACCATTTTCGAAGTGTCCTGAATAGTATTATCCTGTCCGAAACCTGCCAACGAAAACAGGTTGAAAAAGAAGATGAGCTGGATGAGGGTTAAAAGCGATCGTTTCATTTCCTGGTAGTTTATTTATCAGAATATCCGGTTTAAATATTCAGATTTGATAAATGAAAAATATAAAATAAAGGGGATATACAAAAACTAAGCTTTCAACCGCAGCTAATCCGATTCTTCCTCCTCTTCTTCCTGGATAAGGAATTTATCATCATCGATGTTCTCCAGACTGGTTTCTAAAGGAAGTGATTCAACTGGATCCCTGGGTTCATCTTCCTTTTCCTCAAGGGGAAGTGAAGCTGGCATCTTGATAAGGTAACTAATTTCATCCGTTTCATGAGGAAGTACGGAAATCAGTTGTTTATCCTTAGCTACGAAAGTTATTAAATGGTTAATGAATCCCTGTGGATATTCTTCCCTGATTTCCTCGCGGATAGATTTAGGAAGGGAATTATAATCCTTTATGACTTTCTGTTTCATAGTTTGCCAGGTTAGATTATAAATCAATATTAAGAAATAATTCATATATGATCAACATGTTATATGTACAAAATCATTCGTAAGTTTGTTAATAATGAATGAAATACTTTATGTAGGATTATCTCAGTCTTTTTTCGCCGGACTGATGATTGCCACCAAAAGAAATCCGACAGTGGCAGACAGGCTGCTTGCCGCCTGGCTGCTCCTGATTGCTATTGAAATGGGTTTTGCAATCATTAATGAGACCATTATTCCTCTTTTCGAATATGTTTTCATTCCTTTTACCTACGGTCCACTTCTCTTCCTATACATAAAATACCAGACCAGTGAGCATGTCAAGTTCAATTATAAGTACATTCTGCACTTTCTGCCTGCTCTCGCGGTTTTTATTACACTCATTGTTTTTCGGGGAGGCCCCGTAATGAGACTGGAAAATTTTTGGAATAATGACCCCTTTCTCTCATTCAGACTGCTGTACGGCCTTTCATTTTTTGTATCCATAACCACTTACAGTGTCATCGCCTTTGTTCTGATTAACCGGCACCAGAGGAATATTCAAAACCTTGTGAGTTATACCTCAGGCAGAATAACCCTGAGCTGGCTCCTGGTTATTTCCATTAGTTTTTATGTTACCTATGTTGCGGTTTTTATTCTTGGAGTATATGTAATTTTTGCAAAGGACCCAAGCTATGATCCTACACTTCCTTCCTACTTCGGACTCACGTTTTTTGCCTTTGCTTTCAGTTTCTATGGGTTCAAACAACCAGGGATATTTAGCGAGATTCTCCACCCCAGGCACCCGGTTACGGCCAAAGAAGAAATAAAAGAAAAATCAAAATCCCTGGACCCTGAACCAAAATATGAAAGATCCGGATTGAAGGAAAAAGATGCCAGGAAATATCTTGGAACAGTGCTTACTTATATGGATGAGAAGAAGCCTTACCTGGATGTGGACCTTACCATTCATGATATCTCGGTAGCCCTGAGTATTCCAAGACATTATCTTACACAGGTTATAAACGGGCTGCTGGGAAAGAATTTCTATACCTTCATTAATGAATACAGGATCCAGGAAGTTAAGAAGCTTCTGGTCAATGTTGATTACTCCAATTATACTCTGACCGCCATCGCATTTGAGGCAGGGTTTAATTCCAAATCTTCCTTTAACAGCATCTTTAAGAATTCTACAGGCATGACGCCCAGCCAGTTCAGGGAAGCCTATTTTCTTGATCAGGCCGGACAAGAAACCTGAAATAATTCGTGCCATCCGCTAAGTCAGGACAGGTACGAATCCCGTACCCAGCGGTTTGGACGTATTTGCCCCCTCCATGTCGTAATATTGCACTACCCCCACCATGAACAGCTGACTATGTCCTGCTGATATGGACATCATATTATTCATTTATTGATGAGGTTTTTTATCCTGATATTATTAATAGTATTGGTATCTCCCACAGGGATATTTGGACAGGGATTATTTGAGAATTCCGGGAGGGCAGAGGAGAATGCCCCTCTTCCATTCCAACTCTCCGGTTATACCAGGGGCGTGTCTTACCTGGGGGAATACTCCACTCCTTCTTCTGAGATCAAATCTGTGTATGGGGAGGCTGCTCTCAGGATCAATGCATTTTCAGGAGATCGGGGTAGATTGTACACGGATCTTCGGTTCCGAAGCGGGTACGAGTATAATGAATGGATAAATGAATTTCAGGTAAGAGAGGCCTATGCCGATGTCTATCTTGGCAATTTTGAACTCAGAGCCGGACAGGCAATCATTGCCTGGGGAAGGACGGATGCAGTCAATCCAACAAATAACCTTACTCCTCAGGATTATTTTGTTAGATCACCTGAGCCGGATGATATGAGGCTGGGGAATTTCCTGCTGAGAGGCCGGTATAGTATAGTTCCCCAAATCAGGCTTGAGGCTGTGTGGGTGCCGATGTACAAATATTCGACCTATCGCTTCGATCTTTTCGAAATGCCGGAATATATAACATTCATAGAAAGTCCTCTGCCGGCAGCAGCAATAAACAAGGGCTCAATAGCAGCAAAAATAGATTTTCTGTTTAATGGATTTGACGGATCATTGTCCTGGTTCAACGGCTTTGATCCGATGCCCGGCATACAACCCGGTGAAATTCTAACTGAGATGTATGCCAGGGCCTTCAGGCAGCAAACCCTTGGACTCGATCTGTCTCTTGGATTGGGATCTTTTGGAGTCCGGGGGGAAGCTGCCTTCAGGGACCCGGCTCCAGACTATCGGGATCAGATTTTTGTACCAAAGCCGGACCTGCGTTATGTGTTGGAAACCGATCGTTCTTTTGGGGATTTCAATATGATGCTCATGTATATGGGTCATTATGTGTTTGATTTTACGGAAATTCCGCTTCAGGGTGGTATGCCGGAAATTGATCCCCTGCAGTTGCAGGATCCCGCCATACTGGCAATGCTTGGACCCATGATGGAGCAGGAAGTGGCAGGATTTAACCGGATTATTTTCGATCAAACCATGGAAATATCACATACAATTGGATTTAGACCCTCCCTGACGATGTTCCATGGGGTAAGCAAGATCGAGGTGTTTGGCATGTATAATTTCAGTACCGAAGAATGGGGACTCTTCCCCAGGCTTACCTGGGATGTGAACGATAATCTGAAACTGAGCGTTGGTGGACAATATTTCGAGGGTGGAGTGAATACCCGGCATGATTTGATCGCGCCGGTTTTTAACAGTGGATATTTTGAATTGAGATATAGTTTTTAATTAGGATGAGAGCGATGAATATATTATTAACAGGAGCCTCAGGTGCAGTTGGCAAAGAAGTTCTGAAACAGCTGGCCGGATTGGATGATGTCAACCTAACGGTTTTTGACAAGAAATCGGGCCGGACTGCAAAAACATTTTCCCCTTATTCCAAGCAGGTCGAAATCTCATATGGAGACCTCAGGGATGAGAAGGAGGTGGAAAGAGCTTGCATGCAGAAAGATATGGTGATCCATCTAGGAGCCATTATTCCACCACTGGCTGATCAGGATCCAGAACTGGCTTACAATGTAAATGTTGTGGGGACAAGAAATATGATCCATAGCCTGAGAAATCATTCGAAGGATGCTTTCTTCCTATATGCATCTTCTGTGTCTGTTTATGGTGACAGGTTAGATAATCCTATGATAAAGGTGGAAGATCAGCTTATTCCAAG
>JAUUZM010000006.1 GCA_030589965.1 Bacteroides sp. | reverse complement strand
GGGCATCCAAGATACGATGACAGGGACCATGAGTATGTTCTTAAAACTGTGGAGAAATTAGATTATTCGAAATTTGAGTTACTCTTGCTTGGAGGCGATTTAACATGGAATACATCTGAGGAAATCAGCACATTAGAATATTGTGATTCTATTTTTAATCTCGGTGGTACGAATACTCATCTGGCGATAGGGAACCATGATCTGGATAATGTGTCCCGCCTTCTTTCATATACCCAAAAAGACAGGTACTATAGTTTTAGCAGCAACAATATCACTTTTATTGTATTGGATACAGAATTAAGCAAGCCTGATATTTCCGGTTCTCAACTTGATTTAATAAAAGCTGTAGCAGATACAATCAAACACTCAGATTATTTAGTGCTCATTCATCACAGAATACTCTGGATGGCCAACAACCCGGATCTGGCACATCTAAAAGATTCTGTGGCAGCAAGTTCAAAAAATTTAAGCTCCTCTAACTTTTTCGATGAAGTGTATCCGGAACTACAAATAGTTAAAAATAAAGGGATTCAAGTATATTGCATTGCAGGTGATCGTACGGATATTAATATTGAATATTCTATTGAAGACAGCATTCAGTTTATTGCCTCGGGTATGGTAGGGACATTTCCTGATACAAATAACTTTGTAGTGGTATTCACTCATTTACCTCAAGAGCACATACTTAATTATGAATTTGTTCCATTAAGTGAATTGGATACATTGACTGAAAGTCCATCTCTCCCGACGGGATTTATAAATAATATCGCAATCGATTTTAGAATCTATCCGAATCCTGCAAATTCAAGATTCACAGTAAAATTCCCGAACATCGAGTATGAAGTGTATCAATTAATCCTGACTGATCTGACAGGTAAGGTTCTAAGGGTTATAAATAACATCCAGGATGATCAGGTAGAGGTTTCCCGAGGGGGATTGCCAGGTGGATTGTATTTAATAGAGATGAAGGGTCCTAAGATCTATAGGGGCAAGATTCTGATTGATTAAATCAGGTTTATTTTGAAGACTCACCCTTTTCGGATAATGAAGTTTCAGTCAATTCTTTCATTAATTACTTATCACAATATCTATTTTGGTTCAGCATGGTGTACTTTCCATGCGAAATTCCTCCTGAGTGATCCAAGAGGATAATTTTGATTGTAAAGAGTATCTTTTAACTTTAAATGGAATTAGCTAGAAGACTATTAGTTAAGTAGAATTATTTTTTGATTCATAATATGATTGGTTATATCGTCTTAATCATTTTCAGTAAGCTCTATCATGATTAACCGACTTGTAATTTCAGTTGAAAATGTACGTAAATCCTATGGGAAAAAGGTGGTATTGCAGGGTGGCAAGATAGAGGCAAAAAAAGGTGAACTTATTTGTATCGTTGGGGAAAATGGCAGTGGGAAAAGTACATTATTAAAAATCATTGCTGGATTTTTAAAACCTGATCATGGATTAATTTCACGAATAGGAAAAATGGGCTATTGCCCACAACAATACCTGCTTTATAATTACCTTACTGTAGAGGAACATTTTCAATTATTTGGCGCAGCTTATGGAATGTCAAGGACAAGTATCTCAACCAACAGTAAGGAGCTAATGGAGATTTTTGCATTTGAGGATTATTATAACTTTAAAATACATCAATTAAGTGGGGGAACCCGGCAAAAACTCAATCTATCCCTATCATTACTGCACGATCCAATCCTATTGCTGCTGGACGAACCTTATGCAGGATTTGATTATGAGACCTATAAAGAATTTTTAAAATATGCCAACCTTGCTGTAAGCAGAGGAAAATGCATAATTATGGTATCACATCTGGTTTATGATAAACATCATTTTAGTTCCATATATAAATTGAATCGAGGAATCATTCATGAAGAAACTAAATAAAGAGCGTAACAGAATATTGCTTTTGGCAAAACTGCTATTTAAAGATTTAATGCGTCGCCGGGTAACACTATTGATATTATTTATCGTACCGATTTTGTTCAACGTAGTTATTTTAATTGTCACATCTGAGAAAGAAGATCCTGTCGTATTTGGAATATTTTCAGATGAAACGGTAAGAATGATCAGCCGCCAGGCGCTTTCATTTGTATTTATGGGATGTGCTGCAGTGTCCTTTCTAACCAGTTTTTTAGCTTTTAACCTGGTTTTTAAGCGGGTAGCAGAGGATCAACGTTTAGCAAATTGTGGTTATCAACCACTTGAAATCATTGCTGGTAAAATGATTGTATTAATGGCAATTATTTTATCTATAGCTCTTTATGAAGGCTTAATTATATTGCCTTTTTTGAATCCAATGTATTTCAGCAGACTTCTAACAGGATTTTTTCTTGCTGGTTTGATTTATAGCTGTTTCGGCTTATTTATAGGATCCATTTCAAAACATGAACTGGAAGGAATATTTCTGATCATATTAGTAGCTAATGTGGATATTGGATGGTTACAAAATCCTATGTACTTTAGTGAAAGTACCAATCAAGAGGTAATTAAAAATATGCCTGGGTTTTTTCCGACACAAATGGCCAATGCAGGTGCATTTACCAATGAGTTTCCTCTGAAAGCATTATGGGGATCAATCCTATATGCCTTGGTGTTTTTTACGGGAGCCATGATTGCTTTTTGGTATAGAATAAAAGGGCGAATCAGAGGATATATTACTTTTAATTAATGTCAGGAGAAGAAACTTGTTTTACAATTTTAAGAATGAATAAGAAATGATCCCTAAGGAAATCCTACCGCAACATAAGAACATTGACAGGGATAAGGTTTTGTTAAATAAGCTTTATAAGCTGGTAAATGAAGAAGTTAAGCAGTTAAAACCCTCCAGGATTAATTACCTTAAGATTAAGCTGTTTATTTTACCTGTTATTTACCTTGGTTTGTATGGCACTCTACTTTTCTATACAAATCATATATGGTTCTTCTATCTTCTATATTCCTTGATGGGCCTAATGGTAGTTATAATTTTTAGTAACCTTATTCATGAACTTTGCCATGGGAACATTTTTAAATCACCACGACATAATTCATTGGCGTATTATCTGTTCGACCTGCTTGGCGCAAATAGCTATATATGGCAACAACGACATCTAAAGCTTCATCATCGCTATCCAAATATGAATGGATGGGATGCTGATGTGGAGCAGAAAGGACCCATTGCTATATTTCCCCATGAGGGAATAAAAAAATTCCAACGATATCAACACAGATATGTGTTTGTATTATACCCTCTGTTTTTTCTGAACTGGTTGCTGGTTCGAGACTTCCGTGATTACTTTTCTCACAACAGGGTAATTCGCAAAGCATATGAGATCCCAAAGGTCGAATACCTTAAATTATTCCTGTTCAAATCTGTTTACCTTTTAATGATATTAATTGTGCCTTGGACAATAACAGATTTTTCAATCATACAGGTGCTAATAGGATTTTTGCTATTAACGTTTTCAGGAAGTATTCTTGCAATGGTTATTTTACTGACTCCCCATGTTAATTATGATAATGAGTTTCCTGTTATGGATGATAACGGAAATATTTCAATTTCATGGTTACGTCATCAGCTTATTACTACAAATGACATAAGCAATACCAATTGGTTTATTCGGAATGTAATGGGAAATTTTAACTATCACCTGGCACATCATCTGTTTCCCAGAATAAGTAGTGTATATGCTCCTGAAGTGACTCAGCTTGTAAAAACTTTTTTGCAAGAAAATGATTTACCATACAGATCTTATCCCTTAGGCACTTCATTTAAAAAACACTATCAACTCATCAGAGGAAATGCCATCAGGCCTGACTAGAGTATTTATTCCTCATCTTATGAATAAAAAATTCGGATATGCCGATCTTCACTGTCATCCCAATCTAAAAACTTACGGACACTCTTTTGATAAGGGTAATCCTGGAAATAAACAGAATGTCTGGCATTACCAACCACCAGGATTTTTCACTAAACTGCTAAACATTATTTCAGGGATCACCAGATTTTCTCAATCCGATTTTACAACATTAAGTAAAGGAGGCGCCAGGATTATATTTGCTTCACTTTATCCTTTTGAGAAAGGGTTTTTTATCAATTCAGCAGGGAAGGGGCCATTGTCTGCCTGGTTAAGTGATAAGATTACTGGAATTGGTTACCACCGAGTCAGGAACCTACAGAATCATACTAACTATTTCGAAGACCTGGAAAAGGAGTATCGTTTTTTTGTTGACAGCGAAAAATCATACCATATCAATGGACAAGAATACCGATGGAAACTGGCAGCCAGCTACAAGAATGCAAACGAGTCAATGGAAACAGGAAATGAAATTGCTGTTGTTATGACCATTGAAGGAGCTCATGTTTTTAATTCAGGACTAAGTGAATATGGTAGATCAACCTCAGAAAACGAAATCATTAATAATATCCGGAAGGTAAAGCATTGGGAGTTCCCGCCTCTTTTTATAACTTTTGCCCACAACTTTAGCAATGACTTTTGTGGCCACGCACGTAGCCTGGAACCCATTAAGAAATTCGTCGACCAGTCCAAGGGGGTAAATACCGGCTTTACTGAGCTTGGAAAAAAAGTATTGCATGAACTGTTGTCCAGCGCAAATGGTAAGCCAATTTTTGTGGATATAAAGCATATGAGTTTCAATTCAAGGAAGGAGTATTTCGATATCCTGGAAAATGATTATAAAAGCTGTATGCCTCCAACCATTGTTAGTCATGGAGCAGTAAATGGATTATCTATCAATAATCTGTCTGACAAAAATCTATCCTTTGGATTTTACGAGTCTGACATCAATTTTTTTGATGAAGAAATTGTAATTATTGGAGAATCGGGTGGCTTGTTTGCAATTCAGTTTGATACACGTCGAATTGCAAATAGTAAATTGGTTAAAAAGCATCTGAGATCATTGTTTAGTAATAGAGATGTAGCCATAGCAGCGGATTTGATATGGAACCAGATACGTTACATTGCGGAGGTACTGGACAAAAGTGAAATTTTTGGATGGGGAACTGCCTGTGTTGGTAGCGATTACGATGGGACCATTGATCCTTTACCTGGAGTTTGGACGGCTGAATATTTTTCAACCCTGTACGAAGGTATACGAAATAGGGCCAATCAATATCTTAAAAATCCAAATTCTCTGAAACTCCATGAAAACAAGTCTATCAGACCTGAAGAGCTGACAGATCGCTTTTTTCTTAACAATTCCGTTCAGTTCTTACAGCGATTTTTTTGAATGAGAAATATAATCCAATTCAGAATGTATCCGAATCCTGCAAATACAAGTTTCACTGTAAAATTCCCAAATACCAGGCATGAACTGTATCAATTAATCCTAACTGATCTGACAAATAAGGGGACGTTTTCATAATACGGATATGCATCCAATTTGCATGGTTTAAATCTTCACAATATGGACAATGTAAAACCATAATAAACAGGCCCAGGTCATTTGCAATCTGAATATTTAGTCATATCTTTAATTATAATATCCCACGATTTCGTATCGTCCGAACGAATAGCACTTGACTGTTACAGGCAATACAAATCCTAATGGTCCAGAGGATTCTCTTCATATTATTACTGAACATATTTACACAGAATGGCTTACTAAGTCAATGTGCATTGGGCTTGAAAATTGGACCCAAGTATTCGATGTTTCATGAAGGAAGCCTCAATGTTCATGAGAGTGATCCACAATTAGGGCTTACTACAAATCTCTCCTTTAATCATATACTTTCGAAAAGAATTGATTATCGACTTGAATTAGGATATCAAATAGACAATAACCATTCAATCCTCATGACTGGCACAGCCCATAATCCTGGACTTGAACATGGGGATTATTCTATGCACTTTTTATGTTTAAACATACTGCCTCGGGTATTACTTTTTCAAGATTTAAACATCGGATTTTTCACGGGATTATCAATTAAGCGACTAATTCATGCTCAATTCACAGGTAATGTAAAATTTTGGTCATATATATATGGTGATCCCACGAATGACTTTCTAACCTTTGATGGGAATGTAGACAAGGACATCACTGCAGTAATGAAGGGTGTAAATCTTGACATTCTTTTGGGCTTTGATTACAAATACTCCATTAATGAAACGATAACTATTACTCTTGATGCAATGTTTATACATTCGATAAAGGGGATTTCTGATCAACGAACCTCTTCTGGTAAGGATATAATGTCTCTCGGTGGCTCAATTACAGCCGGATTATTGTATTCACTTGGAAAAAAGAAGAATTGAGCTTGTATGTAACTTACTTCTTGTAAGGTCAAATGTGGACTTAAAATAACAAAAGGTAACGCTCTTTTTTACAAGCAGTTACCTTTGTCGTAATTTTAAAAGTGGGTGGAAGACCGGGATCGAACCGGCGACCTCTGGAACCACAATCCAGCGCTCTAACCAACTGAGCTACAACCACCATGTAGGTCTGGGTGTGGGTTTGGGTGTGAGTGTGAATGAAATTAGCGGTGCAAATGTAAACAATTTTTGAAAATTTTCAGGTATTCCCGGGCGATTTCCCTGTTGCCATACTTTGCCATGGTATATTCCCGGATTTCAGACTGTTTGAATGAGTCATAATTCCTGATCATTTCAGCCATTGAATCCCTTAAAACATCAACATTACCAGGTTCGGTAAGTATCCCGCAGTGTTTTTCAACAATGTACTCAGGGCCACCGGAACGGGTAGCAATTACGGGCAATCCGCTTGCCATGGCTTCGATCAGCACCACACCAAAGGCCTCATAGAGACTTGGGAGGATAAAACAATTGGCCTCCCGGTATCCCCGGCTAACTTCTTCCCTGGATATTCTTCCTGTAAATTCAACTTCATCACGGATTCCCAGTTCATCAGCCAATGCTTCCAGGTTTTCTCGTTCCTCTCCCCTTCCGATAATTTTGAGCATGATGGGTACATCCAAACTATTTTTCAGTCCGGCAAATGCCCTGAGCAGAAAATCCAGTCCCTTGAACTTTACCAGCCTCCCGGCCGAAAGAAATACGAATGGATCCTTGCTCCTCTCTGGCTGGGGTAAACTAAAGAAATCCCCATCCACCATATTGGGAACCACTGTGATTTTATCTTCAATGTCCGGAGCTAGCTCAAGTAGACCGGGTTTCATTGAGGTGGATACGGCAACTAGTCGGCTTGCATTACGGTAGGCCCCGGGCAGCAGTTTGCGGTACAGGGGGCTTAATTGTTTTTGTGATTCCGGGGTGCTGAATACAAGGAAACTCCTGTGTTCTGTAATGATATATGGGATATTATAGATCCTGTTAATTTGCTCTGCAGCACATCCTCCCCATATCCCGCTATGGGCCAGGATGAGATCAGGCTTACCGAATTGTTTCTGGTATTTCTTATACAGGCGAACGGTAGAAGAGATCCAGCGCTTCGCGAGCAAAGGTTCATTCCCCGGAAACTTGAAGGACCAGGAACGGATGACCCGGATGCCGTTCTCGGATTTTACACGGAAGGGTCCCAATTCCCCGAAAGGGACATTTCTTAATTTCCTGAGCCCAATAATACGGTTATAAAGGACATCCACCTCGCATCCTTCCCCCGAAAGGGCTTCGCTGTGCTCCTGGAAGAAAAATCCCCCATCGGGAGGGTACCAGGAGGGTATTATTAGTATTCTTAACTTACTTTTCACTATCTGCTTTTTTGACAAGTCTAAAATACCAGAGAAGACTGTATAATATTGACAGGGCAGAGACCCCGCTGAATAAACCCAGGGCCAGGAAGACGTCCTTATTGATAATGCCTGTAATCAGGGATCCCAGCCTAAGAACCAGCTTGACGGCATCAATAATCATGGCCGTTTTCTGCCGCTTGAAGATATCTGGTATAAAAGAGAGTGGCATAGTCAGGCAAACCATGAACAGCCAGGGAATCATCAGCTGTGTGTACCTACCTGCTTCAATCCATTCATCGCCGAAAACAAAGTCGAAAATATCGGGGGCAAAAAATAAAAAGATTATGAAAGGGGCCGTGACTACTAAAGCCAGTCTGCCGAGAAACTTTCTGATATCCGGGAGGATTTTTTGCTTATTCTGGTGTTTTTCAATCAGGTTTTGGAAAAGTACCTGGAAAAACGCGGTAATTACCAATCCCATTGGCCTGTAGATAATAGCATACCCGAGGGAATAAAAACCTGCAATGGCAGCACTGAAATATTGGGTAAAAAGAAAAATAGGAAGGGCAGCAGAAAAATTATTGATTACACCCTGAACCATGTTAAACCTGGGAAACAGACTGTACTCCCGTGCGAGTGAGGCAAGGCTGCTTTTACTTGATCCTCTGAGGATCCCGGATATGGAAGTTTTACTTTTAAAAAAGAAGATAATAAAACCGCAAATCTGGCCAAGAACCGTACCTGAAATAAGTCCGGCCGGACCAGGAGCCAGGGGTGCGACAAGCAATTTTACTCCCGAATTTGTAAAGCTTTGTCCGATATTTGCCAGGGTTATGGTCTTGAATCTGCTCGCCCTGTTATTGTAATACTTCAGGGTATTAAAAGCCCCAACCAGCAAAGTTGAGACCGGGATCAGGTAGAGCCATGGTGAAATATTTTCATTCCCAAGGATTCTGCTGATGGGTTTGTTGAGGAATATTACCAGTATCATCAAAACCAGGCTGACCATCACGTTGATAATTATTGAAAGGCTCAGCAGGCCATCCGCATCCTTTTGCTTTTCCGGGAGCATAATGGCCAATTCATACTTCCCGGTTGCAAGGATCACTGAGATACTTATAATACTCATATACAGAGCAAAAAGTCCGAAATCAGCGGGGGTGTAAATCCTGGTAAGAACAGGGTAAATAGCGATTGCAATGACTTGAGCAATACCGGTACCGGATACCAGGGTAATCACATTTTTCAGAAAAACTGATTTCAGTATTCCGGGTTTTTTCATTTGGATGATTTCAGTGGCTTTTGTTTCGTTTTACGACTTTTCAGTATCACCTCAAAATACTCATCGGGCTCTTCAGGAGGATCAAGTAAGCGCCCTTCGATTTCCTTTCGGATATATACGGCACATTTCGTCTGGGAAACATGGTATAGTTCCTTATGCATGGATGGATCCACACCGTCAAGTATGCCTGCAAGTACCTCAAAGCGGACTTCCTCAGGATGATGTGCGTAATCATGCCAGACGATAATTGAATTATCATGAGCAAGATGCTTCAGAACCTTCTCAGTATCATTTTTTACCTTTTCATAATGGTGGTCACCATCAATAAAAATGAGATCAAATTTTTTGTTTAGTCCAGCGAAATCAAAACTCATAGAATTTCCACTGATGTGGACGACATTTTCGAGGTTTTTACTGAAGTATCCCATGAGGTACATGTATTTATTCCGTACCCCCATGGCTTTCATTTCCTGAGTCGAAAGGTTTAGCGTATAGCACTCTTTAGCAACTCCGGCAATATTGGCAACGCTCTCCCCTCTCCAGGTACCAATCTCGAAATACTTGCATTCATTGATATTAGATGCGAGTCCCCTGAGCAAAGCCAGGTCCGTTGGCAATGATCCTCCATCGAGAAAAGTTATAGGTCCTACATCATGTAATTCTTTCCCCAGAAGCTGATCCAGATTTATTACCGGAAGCCCTTTTTCCTTACCATGATTCCTGCTTACATAATCTTCCCAGACACTCGGCTCACTTAGAACATTGTTTAATAAATACGGATTTTTCAGGATCAGGGCTGTAGCTTTAATGGCCTTTCTGAACTTCCTCTTCCTCTGTCTCATGTAAATGCAAATAAGGGCCGAAAATTAACCATTTTCAGCATGGTATCAAAAATGTGCCTGAACCTCATAGAGATTGCAACAAAGAGGCAGTATCTGAGTCAGTATGTAAGGAATCAATCTGCTGTAATCAGGGCTTCTTTCGAGGTTTTTTTAGTGCTTTTCTTTGATGCCTTTTCCTTATTTGTTTCAGCAATTGTTTCTGTACTTGTTTCTGCTTTTGCTTCAGCAGCTTTTTCAGAATCATTTTCCAGGACAGTATCAAATACCAGCTTATAGCATTTCATAATCACCTTTTCTCCAAAACTTTTGATTGCATACTTTCTGATCTTCTCAGGCAGGAATTCGGAATAGCGGGTATACATGTTTTTAAGTCCAACAAACACGGCAGGTACCGATTCACAATCAACAAGGATACCTGCATAAGCGGGAAGGATTGAACCTGGTCCGCCTGAGCGGGTAGCCAGAACCGGCAGTCCGGTGGACATCGCTTCTGCAATGACGAGTCCCAATGCTTCAAACCGGCTTGTCAGGGCCAGCATGCTGGCATTTTGCATCTCCTTCAGCATTTCCTTCCTGGAAAGAGATCCAAGAAACCGGATCCTGTCCGGATCAAAAGTTCTAGCTGCCATTGTTCGCAGGTACTGCTCCTTCGCACCCTTTCCAATAATGCGTAACTCGGCATCAGGATGGTCTGCAGCAAACAGATCAAAAGCCTGAATAAGAAGATCTATCCCCTTTTCAGTTTCCAGCCGGTTTGCTGTGAGAATCACGAATGAATCCTTTTGCCTGGTTTCCGGGGGAATGAAGAAATCTGTCTTTACCATGTTGGGAATGCACAATATTTCTGAATCACCAGTATGTCTTTTAATAGTTGATATCAGGGAATCCGATACACTGATAACTGCTGAGGCACCCCTGAAGGCAGATTCCAGGAAAGGAAGATGGGGTTCCTTGATCATTTCCAGGGCCTCCTGCCTCAGGGCTGTAAAACGGCTCCGGTGTTCAGTAAGCACATATGGAACTCCGTAGAGGCGGGAAATTTCCGATACTGCATAGCCTGTCCACACAGCACTGAAAACAAGGATCAGGGAAGGATCCCCGTATTTCTTCCGGTAACGCTCATAAAGGGTTATGGTCGATTTTGTCCAGTCCCGTATATTCTTCAAAGCCTGGTACGGGTGCCTGCGATAACAGGAATGTATATGCCTCACCCCGTTCCGGGAGGATACAGCAAACCTCCTGAGGCAGCCAATATCTGAGATTTTGAAGCGGGCGGGTTCAATAATTCGATTGATCAGGACATCCACTCTGTAGCCCTTCTCAGCCAGTGCTTCTGCATGATCCTGGTAAAAATGACCTCCACCGGGATGATGTGGTGAAGGCAGAACCAGGATCCGGGTCTGGTTCATAGTTTGTCTTCGCAAAACAGGTAGTTTTGATTAGGGATAAAGATACACAGCCATGTATCTAACTTCAATACAGGTAATAAGAGTCTTATCAACACATGAAAGTTAATAGTGAGGCAGATGGGAAAATCATAAAATCGGCTTATCTTTACCGCCCAATTTTGAGAAATTATGGCTATCGCAAGAACTGCCAATCCGGCACTTAATAAAAAGACATTCACCTCCTTTGGAACTGTTGCAGATGGACAGACCATGACCCTGGGGGGGACTGTAAACAAGATTTTCATCCTCCTCCTGCTTGTCGTTGCAGGGGCATTATATACTTGGAAACTGGCGTTTGCTGCCATTTCATCTGACTCACTTACGGCCTCCCGGGCTATTCTTCCCTGGATGATCGGAGGGGGTATCGGAGGTTTTATTGTGGCAATAATAACCGTATTCAAACGCCACTTAGCACCGATCACTGCACCGATATATGCTATACTTGAAGGCTTATTTCTGGGAGGCATATCTGCATTCCTTGAATACCAGCACCCGGGAATAGTAATCAATGCAATCGGACTGACTTTCGGGATCCTGTTTGCCTTGTTATTTGCCTACAGGTCCGGATTAATCAAACCTACCGAGAACTTTAAGCTGGGTGTTTTCGCAGCCACGGGTGGAGTTGCCATTTTTTATCTGTTCTCTTTTATATCAGGACTATTCGGGATGTCCACAGGATACCTTCATAATAGTTCCCTCCTGTCTATTGGTATAAGTGTGGTCATTATTATCATTGCGGCCCTGAACCTGGTACTTGATTTTGACTTTATTGAGCAGGGTGCAGCTTCTTCGGCTCCGAAATTTATGGAATGGTATGCGGCCTTCGGACTGATTGTAACCCTGGTTTGGTTATATCTTGAGATTCTCAGGTTGCTATCAAAACTGGCCAGTCGAAATTAGTGAATAATGAATCATAAACCGGTCGAGATGACAGAACTTGAAAAATACTTCCTGCCCTTCAGGGAACAAATCATAGGAATTAATCAAAAATACGAAAGTCCTTATGGTGAGCAGGAGATAGTTTATGGGGACTGGATTGCAAGCGGGCGCTTGTATGCACCGATTGAAAAAAAGCTGGTGGGAGATTTTGGCCCATTTGTCGCTAATACTCATACTGAGGCCAGTGAAACCGGGGAACTAATGACCAATTCCTACCGGTATTCACACCAGTTGATCAAACAGCATGTAAATGCTGGTCCGAATGATATAATTATTACTGCCGGATTTGGAATGACGGCCGTCGTTAATAAGCTTCAAAGGATTCTTGGATTAAAAAGTTGCGGGAGGCTGGTCGGCAAAGATTGTATTCAGATAATGGATAAGCCCGTTGTATTCATCTCGCATATGGAGCATCATTCCAACCAGACTTCCTGGTACGAAACAAATACTGAAGTGGTTATGATAAATCCGGACAAGGATTTACTGATCGACCTGGATGACCTCCGA
Organism: Bacteroides sp.; assembly: GCA_030589965.1. Lineage (GTDB taxonomy): Bacteria > Bacteroidota > Bacteroidia > Bacteroidales > SM23-62 > SM23-62. Next base: position 7,645 of record JAUUZM010000006.1, on the reverse strand, counting down.
CTAAAACTTGAAAAATACAAGGACCGTGAATTCAAGATAGGTGCTTTTACCGCTTGCTCTAATGTCACCGGGATAGAGACCCCTTACCATGAAATAGCAAAGATCATGCATGAATATGGGGGGGCCTGCTTTGTAGATTTTGCGGCATCCGCTCCCTACGTTGATATAGACATGCACCCGGAGGATCCTGATATGAAGCTGGATGCCATTTACTTTTCTCCACATAAGTTTCTGGGCGGACCCGGAGCATCCGGTGTACTTATATTTGATAAAAGCATGTACCGCTCTGAAGTCCCGGATAACCCGGGTGGAGGTACGGTGGACTGGACCAACCCATGGGGAAATTACAAATACGTAGACGATATTGAGGTACGTGAAGATGGAGGAACACCCGGCTTCCTCCAATCTATAAGAGCTGCCCTGGCATGTGAGCTCAAAAATAAAATGGGAGTGGAAAACATACTCAAAAGAGAGCATGAGCTGGTAGCCCTGGCTTTCGACGGACTGAAAAAGATAAAGGGGGTTCATATTCTGGCTGATAATATAGAGGACAGGCTCGGGGTCATCTCATTCTACCACGAAGCCATTCATTTTAACCTTCTGGTGAAGCTGCTCAGTGACCGCTTTGGCATACAGGTACGTGGAGGTTGCGTTTGTGCAGGCACTTATGGTCACTACCTCCTGGAAGTAAGCTATGAAAGATCCCGGGAAATCACCGATAAGATCAATCATGGTGACTTATCCGAGAAACCCGGCTGGGTGCGTTGGTCCCTTCATCCAACTTCCTCAAATGATGAAGTCATCCATTTCATTCAATCACTTGAATTAATTATTGCAAATTTTGCAGAATGGAAACAGGATTATGTATATTTAAAACGTACCAATGAGTATATGCATCAGGACCAGGTATCGAATCCTTCCGACAGGCATATTGAATGGTTCAAACTTTGACTAGATGAGACTGATTGAAGTTTCGGACAAGAGAACACGCAAAGACTTTATTAAGGTCCCAAAAATCCTTTACAGGAAGGACCCCTTCTGGGTCACACCGCTGGACCAGGATACCATTTCTGCATTTGATCCGGAGAAAAACAAGCTCTTTAACAGAGGAAATGCCAGGAGATGGATCCTATGTAGTGAAGACCATAAACTGATCGGAAGAATTGCCGCTTTCTATAACATGAACCTGGCTACACAAAACAAGCAGTTTACCGGGGGAATAGGCTGGTTTGACTGCATTAATGACCAGAATGCTGCCAATATGCTGTTTGATGTGGCAAGGGATTGGCTAAAGGACGAGGGCATGGGAGCCATGGACGGACCGGTGAATTTCGGGACCAATAATACGAACTGGGGACTGCTCATTGCCGGATTTACACAACCGGGTTATGGGATGCCTTATAATTTCCCATATTACAGAGAATTGTTTGAAAATTATGGATTCCTGACCTACTTTCAGCAATACAGTTATCATATAGATATAACCCGGCCATTTCCTGAAAGATTCTGGAAAATCGCAGACTGGATAAGCAAAAAAAAGGACTATGAATTCAGACATTCCAAGTTAGACCAGGCTGAAAAATATGCGGCTGATGTTATAAAAGTATTCAATAAGGCCTGGTCAGAATTCAAGGATGATTTTGTCCCAATGGATCTGGAAGATCTTACCAATGCCCTGAATCAAGCGAAAGCATTTATAGAAGAAGACCTGATCTGGTTTGTTTACCATAAAGGGGAACCCATAGCATTCTATATCATTTTCCCGGATGTTAACCAGATTCTCAAACATTTAAATGGGAAGCTGCATTTGCTGAACAAACTGCGATTTCTATATTATCTCAAAACCCGCAAAGTGACCAGGGTGAGGGCGATTGCAGCAGGTGTGGTACCAAAATTTCGGAACATGGGAATCGAATCAGGTATTTTTAAAAATCTTGAAATACCTTTTAAGAAAAAGTATTGGCTGACAGAGGTGGAATTATCCTGGGTTGGTGATTTTAATCCTAAAATGAGGTCAATGTATGAAGCTGTAGGAGGAAAACTCGCCAAAAAGCACCTCACTCTAAGGTATCTATTTGACCGGAAGGCAAAATTTGAAAGATTTATGCCGGAATATATGGATAAATTTAAGCAACAGCATGAAGGTGACTACCAGGAAGAGATAAACTTCAATCCCGAGGAGAAACACCCCAAGCATAACTTCCTCAAAAACAAAGAATTATAACACATAAAAGTCAAAGCATGCAAGCCCTTTCAGAAAAGAATGTTAATCTTTTTGAAATTTAAAAACATTATGTATTTTTGCATGCCCAAATGTTTGCATAAACAGAGAAGAGAAATGAAAAAAGATATTCATCCGGATAATTACAGAACAGTGGTCTTTAAGGATATGTCCAACGGATATACATTCTATACAAAATCCACCGCAGGCTCAAAAGAAACCATCAAAATGGATGATGGGAAGGAATACCCGCTGATAAAGCTGGAAATCTCAAATACATCCCATCCATTCTATACCGGCAAAATGAAACTGGTTGATACAGCAGGCAGGGTTGATAAATTCAACACCCGCTATAAAAAGCATATGGACAAGAAAAAGCCTCAGGAGGGATAAATCCCAAAAAATCCTGCAAAGCATACTCCGGCATTCTCCTGAATACCGGAGTTTTTTTTTATTTTTATATTCATGAATTACATCCTTTTCGATCCACCCCTAACAAGGGATAATCTTCTGCCCCTAACCTATACCCGTCCGGTAAGTGAAATCAGGATAGGTATTCTCAAAATTCATGAGAAATGGGAAAGATTTCTGCAATCCGGAATCAGCTGGTTTACCCAGCCCTATCTTTCCGGGAAATTTCCAGCTGAGTATGGGGATTCCAACCTGATGATAAATGGGTCTGTTCTCCCGGATGATCAACTGCTTGAGAAGATTCATTCCTTGAAATTGGGACAAGCTCTATATGCAGAAGAAAAACTTATAGCCGTAAAACTCGACAGACAGGCGGCTGAAAGCTTTGATCCCGGGAAAAATGCAGATGCTCAAATAATAGAATATGGAGAGGGTCTTCTTAGTGTGGAATTTCCCTGGGATATTTTTGGACAGAATGGAGAAGCTCTTCAGGCTGATTTTGAACTTTTAACGCAAGGCAGGAATTCAGAAAAAATATCAAAAACCAATACCCTGCTGGGAGATGGAAAAATATTTATCGAAGAAGGAGCCAGGATTGAAGGTGCAAGCCTGAATACATCATCCGGTCCGATTTACATTGGTAGAAATGCGGAGATAATGGAAGGATCTCTTGTCAGGGGACCCTTTGCTCTCTGTGATAATTCCACGCTGAAACTCGGTACAAAAATCTATGGGCCGACATGCATTGGTCCCCACTGCAAAGTTGGAGGTGAATTAAACAATTCCATATTATTTGGGTATTCAAATAAAGCTCATGATGGATTCCTCGGAAATTCTGTCATTGGGGAATGGTGTAATATTGGTGCTGATTCAAATATTTCCAACCTGAAGAATAATTATGCAACAGTAAGACTCTGGAATTACCGGGAAGAAAAGTTTATCCCCAGCGGACTGATTTTCTGTGGACTCATAATGGGAGATCATTCGAAATGTGGGATAAATACGATGTTCAATACCGGAACAGTAGTCGGAGTAAATGCAAATATTTTTGGTTCCGGCTTCCCCAGAAACTTCATTCCCTCCTTCTCATGGGGAGGAGCAGGTGGATTTACTACCTATCAGTTGAATAAAGCCTTTGAAGTCGCAGAGGAAGTCATGGACCGCCGTGATATTGAGTTCGATACGGTTGAAAAGAATATACTTTCCGAGGTATTCAGTATGACTGAAAAATACCGGACCTGACTCCCCAGTCTTTTTGGCACAGCAATTGTCATATACAGGAACTGCATTTGTTTTTTAATAATACTGACAAGTTGACTGATTTGTGAAAGAGATTTTATAGCTATGGGCAAGAAAACAGAGAAAGAATTAATACAAAATATTGTTTTAAGCGCTATTGACGAGGACAGCGATTTTATACCTCTCATTTCAGATGAGGATGAAGAAGTTTTAGATGGAAGTGAGGTGCCGGAACTTCTCCCCCTGCTCCCACTTCGTAATACGGTTTTATTTCCGGGAGTTGTGATCCCGATAACGGTTGGAAGGGAAAAATCCATCCGCCTGATAAAGGAGGTTTATAAAAAAGATAAAATCATTGGCACGGTTGCCCAAACTGATCCCGATATGGACGATCCTGATTTTAAAGATCTTTATGGGGTCGGTACAGTGGCTCAGATAATCAGGATCCTTGAGATGCCTGACGGAACCAACTCAATTATAATCCAGGGCAAAAAACGTTTTATTATCGAGTCAATTGTATCAAAAGAACCTTATTTCGTTGCAAAAACCTCCCCTCTCTCCGATACAAAACCGAAAACCAGAGACCAGGAATTTGAAGCCATAGTTGGATCACTCAAAGACCTTTCTCTCAGAATCATTAAGCTTTCATCCAATATCCCCCCGGAAGCCTCATTTGCTGTAAAAAACATTGAAAGTTCCAGCTTCCTGATCAATTTTATCTGTTCGAACTCTGATTTTGATCTGAGCGCCAAACAATTGCTGCTCGAGGAAAACGACCTTAAAACCAGGGGTATTCGCCTGCTTGAACATCTTTCTAAGGAAATTCAGATGCTTGAGCTGAAGAACGATATACAATCAAAGGTAAAAACTGATCTGGACCAGCAGCAAAGAGAATTCATGCTGAACCAGCAGATGAAGACCATCCAGGATGAGTTGGGTGGAAGTCCCATGGATAAGGAGGTCCTGGAATTCCGAAAGAAGGCAACTAAAAAGAAATGGGGGAAGGAAATAGGTGAAACCTTTGAAAAAGAGCTTGAAAAAATGCAGAGGATCAATCCTGCAACAGCCGAATACTCAGTACAGGCAAACTACCTTCAAACCTTGATCGATCTGCCATGGAATGAGTATACCAAGGATGATTTCAACCTGCCAAGGGCAGAGAAAATTCTTGACCGTGATCATTATGGACTGGATAAGGTAAAGGATCGCATACTGGAACACCTTGCAGTATTGAAATTGAAAGGGGACATGAAATCACCCATCATCTGTCTTGTTGGTCCCCCGGGAGTCGGTAAAACCTCCCTTGGAAAATCGGTTGCCTCCGCATTAAAAAGGAACTACCTGAGAATGTCTTTGGGCGGATTGCATGATGAATCTGAGATCAGAGGACATCGCAAAACCTATATTGGGGCTATGCCTGGAAGAATCATTCAAAACCTTAAAAAAGGAAAATCATCCAACCCGGTTTTCGTACTGGATGAGATCGATAAGGTTGGCAGGAGTGCCCATGGCGATCCAGCATCTGCATTGCTTGAGGTGCTCGATCCGGAACAGAACAGCACATTCTATGATAATTATCTTGAACTGGAATACGATCTTTCAAGGGTAATGTTCATTGCGACAGCGAATACAACATCTAACATTCATCCAGCACTACTCGACCGAATGGAGGTTATTGATGTAAGTGGCTACATAATTGAAGAAAAGGTAGAGATTGCAAAACGGCATCTGATACCCAAACAGCTTGAAAACCATGGATTGGATAAGGTACAGCTAAGCTTTCCCAAAAAAGTGATCGAGTACATGGTTGAGCATTATACCCGTGAATCCGGGGTAAGGCAATTGGACAAGCTTGTCGCGAAAGTGATACGGAGTGTGGCAAAAAAGATTGCCTTTGAAGAAAAACCGGACAGGCTTCTTACCAGGGATGAAATAAAAAATCTGGTTGGAGTACCCAGGTTCCTGAAAGACAAAACCATCAGTAATGAATATGCCGGCGTGGTTACCGGCCTTGCATGGACCTCTGTCGGAGGTGAGATTCTCTTTGTTGAAACCAGCTTAAGCAAAGGAGACGGAAAGCTTACCCTCACCGGAAACCTGGGTGAGGTTATGAAGGAATCTGCCATAATTGCTCTTGAATACCTGAAGTCTCATAGTAATATTTTGGGACTGGATCCGGAAGTGTTCAGAAAATGGAATATCCATGTGCACGTACCTGAAGGAGCGATTCCAAAAGATGGTCCCTCTGCGGGAATTACCATGGTAACTTCCATTGCCTCCGCTTTTACACAGAGAAAGGTCAGGAAAAGTATTGCCATGACCGGTGAGATTACCCTCCGGGGAAAAGTATTGCCGGTTGGTGGAATAAAGGAAAAGATACTTGCAGCGAAAAGAGCTGGTGTAAAAGAGATTATCCTTTCAAGTGAAAATGAAAGGAACATCTCTGAGATCAAGGAAATTTATTTGAGCGGACTCGAATTCAACTACGTTACAAACATCATGGATGTGTTGGAAAAAGCCCTTTTGAAACAAAAGATTTCCGGGGCAATGAAAATTACCTGATAATAAATTTCCCCCTGTACAGGTTTTTTCCCTGAAGTTCAAATATGTAATATCCGGCAGGCAGGTTCTCCCGTTCAAAGAATACCTCTCCGCCATTAATTCCATGCATCTCACGGACAATTTTCCCGCCAAGGTCATATACCCTTAGTTGATAATCTGCATCACTCGGATCCGGATATTCAATCCGGGTAAGCTCGGAAAAAGGATTTGGATACGAGCGTATTTCCATGGCAGCCTTCAAGTCTCCTATATAGCTTAAAACTTTTTTATTGTCATCCATATTGGAAAGGGAATGATTGTAAGGACCCGTCCCCATTTTCTTATTCCATGTAGGCCTGCAGGCTCCGGACAATGGTACTGCCAGGACATAATACAGGGTATCAAAAGCATTCACATCCGTCCAGGAATTATTTCCGCTTGAAATGGAGTCATATTTTACCAATTTATCCGGACTGCTGCCCCTGTAGATATAATAAGTCGGAAAGTTTATTCCCTCGTAATGAGACCATATCAGATTCACCTCACCAAGCTTATTACCCTTATTAATTGTCAAATGTAAAGTTCTGTGATAAAAACTTTTACCTGATTCATTTCCGCAGGTATCCACTGAAGTAATCTTATATTTTACCGATCGTTCTCTGGGATCCACATCGGGATCCGCAAATACACTTAGACTATCTGCTCTTACCTGCCCGATATACTCAAAGGAATCCAGAACTGCCATTTCACGGTATATATGATAAAATTTTGTGCCAACTTCCTGAGTTTTTTCCCAGATTATAATGTTTTGCTGAGAGGTATCAACACTAACTGCACAAACCTTTTCCTCTTCAAATACCTTCTGGACATCAACCTTTATGGTGTCGTAATAGAAACACTGATTATCACCCTCTACTGCTACCTCCACCGTATCGGCATCATAAAGCCTGTAGGTATCCGAATTAGATCCATCAGGCCATACATAGCTGGCCCTGTCCTTTTCAGCCGAAAGTGTAAGGCTATCACCGTAACAGAATATCAGGCTGGGTTTATCAGCTGTAATAATTGCGGTTTCCTGGAGCGCCGGACGGGAAAGATAGCCTGTAGCAGTCCTTTTTACATCGCTCTGATATTTATAACCAAACCATAGATGCTTATCACTGTTAAATTCAATCGGACCCGAGAACTCTTCTGGTAGAGAACTGTTATTCCTGGAGTATGGGATAAAACGAT
>JAUUZM010000267.1 GCA_030589965.1 Bacteroides sp. | reverse complement strand
GAAATCACTAACATCTCTTAAATGTGGGTTCAGGTTGCCCATAATAGCGATAATGGCACGGGCTGCCCTGTTCCTCTCCTCATCGTCCTTAATCTGTGTGGTATATTCAACCATTTTCTGTATGTTCCGACCGTATTCGGGAAGGATCATCTTTGATCTCTGTGTATTATAATCGTATTCCATTCGTTTTTATTTATTGCAAAAGAACAGAAATCCCGGGGGATTTCAAAATGTGTTAACAGGAACTAAGGGATAATCTTTAATCTTGCAAATTTTAACAGCAGTTGCTTTTGACCATGTCCCTGAAAAAATACGGTTGCCTTGCGGTTTCCCTCAGGTCCCTCCAGGTTCAGGATTTTTCCCCGGCCGAAACGGGAATGTTCCACCTGCATGCCGGCCTGTAATGAAGCCGGGTCATCAGCTTTAAAATCTCCTGAAGGCATGGGTTGGCGGGCCCTGTCTGTACGGGTTTTTCCTTTCAGATCCTGCATTGGGACAGGAATTATACCTGGTGGAGGATCTTTTTTGAATGTTTTTCGTTTTTCCCCGGAAAAGTTTTTCCTGTTGCCATAGGATAGTCCCACTTTCCCTCCTGATCCACTGTCGCCAGAGCCTTTATTCCTTCTAAATTGCCCGATACCATTTGAGCCATTCCCATTTGAGGCTTTCCCATTGAATTGGGTCCCGGTCTCAGGCAACTGCTCTATGAATTCCGGATCAATTTCCCGTATAAAACGGCTGGGTGCCCCGTATACGGGAACCCCCCATCGATAACGGGAACTGGCATAACTCAGGGTAACCTTTATCATCGCCCGGGTCACAGCAACATAGAAAAGTCTTCTTTCTTCTTCCAGTTCTTCCCGGGTGGAGGAGGACATCTTTGAGGGAAACAGCTCTTCTTCGAGTCCGGTGACATAAATATATTTGAATTCCAGTCCCTTTGCAGAATGCACAGTCATAATAGTTACCTTATTCCTGTCTTCCTCTTTTTCATTATCCGCATCCGTAAGAAGAGAAATGCTCTGAAGGAATGCATCCAGGCTTATATTTTCAGGATCATCCTGGGATTCCACGAATTCTTTGATGCCGTTCAACAATGCCTGGAGGTTCTCGTATTTACTGAGGTTCTCTGGAGAATTCTCAACATGCAGGTCTTTCAGTATCCCCGTTCCTTCAGCAATCGAAAACGCCAGGTCAAAGGCTTCCATGGTGGGTAAGCGGGACTGGTAATCCTTGATTAAAGAGGTAAAAGCATCCAGTTTTCGTAGAGTGCCCTGGTTAAACAGATGCTTGCAGGACCCACTGTCCTGAAGAATATCCCATATTCTTGCATCTCGCTGTATTGCCTCCTGTTCGAGCTTTGTCACAGTGGTCTGTCCGATTCCACGTGCGGGGTAATTTATTATTCTTCGAAGGGCTTCTTCATCGTAGGGATTAACAGTAAGCCGAAAGTATCCAATGAGATCCTTTATCTCCTTTCGATTGTAGAATGAAAGGCTGCCATAAACCTTGTAAGGGATGTTCATCCTCCGAAGAGATTCCTCAAATATTCGGGATTGAGCGTTGGTCCTGTACAATATAGCAATATCACGATGCCGGATCTGATCACCGAAAACCGCATCCTGTATGGCGTTGGCAACCAGGTAGCCTTCTTCATTATCAGTTGCTGCCCTTACCAGCTGGATCTTCTCGCCTTTTTCCTGTTTAGAGAAAACATTCTTACTGATTTGCTCCTGATTCTTGGCGATGATACTGTTAGCCGCTTCGACTATATTGATGGTTGAACGGTAGTTCTGCTCAAGCTTATAAAGTTTATATCCTGCATAATCATGTTTGAAATTCAGGATGTTCTCAATTCTTGCCCCCCGGAATGAATAGATGCTCTGGGCATCATCTCCCACCACGCAAATGTTTTTGTATTTCTCTGATAATTGCTTGGCAATCAGGTATTGAACATAATTTGTATCCTGGTATTCATCAACCAGAATAAAACGGAACTGCTCCTGGTATTTTTCAAGGACTTCCGGGAAGTCTCTCAACAAAATATGCATATTCAGAAGGAGATCATCAAAGTCCATTGCGTCCGCCTTTTTGCATCGCTGTGCGTACAACTTATAGATATCTGCGACATGCGGCTTTCGGCTTTGCTTATCCCTCTCTATCAATTGTGAACTTGAAAAATAGGCGGCAGGAGTGATCAGGTTGTTCTTCGCAGAAGAAATTCTACTAAAGATCTCATTCGGCTTATATATCTGATCGTTCAGATTCATTTCCTTGATGATCTTTTTTACAAGGCTTTTGGAATCTGAGCTGTCATAAATGGTGAAATTTGTAGGATATCCCAGAAAACTCCCGTCGCTTCTAAGTATTCTTGCAAAAATCGAATGAAAGGTACCCATCCATAACCATTTTGCCAGTTCGGGTCCCACCAGTTTCCCTATCCTTTCCTTCATTTCCCTGGCCGCCTTATTGGTAAAGGTGAGGGATAATATATTCCTGGGGGGGATCCCCTGGTTTAAAAGGTGGGCAATCCGATAAGTCAGCACCCTCGTCTTTCCTGATCCTGCGCCCGCGATGACCAGGCTGGGTCCCTCATAGTTAACTACAGCCTGCTGTTGTGCCTCATTCAGATCGCTTAAAAAGTCTTTCGTCATATTTCTTTAATAGCTGCCAAAAATAGTGATTTTTTCTTCTCCCAGATTATATATCTTTGCCACTTTATTAAACATATTATAATAAAATACAGCCCCATCAAGTTTAATTAGGGAAGATTCCATTAAATCCACAAATGCGCAGGTTCACCATCAACATATTACGTCTGTCAAGTCTTATCTCATTGCTTCTTGTCCTGCTTCCAATTTCAGGTCAGTTATCTTCTCCTTTAGCCAGTTTTTCAGATTCTCTTAATTACCCTGTGTATCCTGAAGTTGATCCCTATTTTGTTTTCTCATCTCCCAAACAGGGGGTTCCTGTCCGCGGAGAGTTGATTGCCACTGCCCCTTCCGGGACACCAGGTTATGATTTTAATTGGAGCAAATACAATTCAGAAAGCAATGGGTTTGACCCTCCAATCCATACCGAAACCGGAGTTTCTGCATCAACCCTCAGCAACCGTGAGGCCGGATGTTACCAGGTACATATTACCTCAACAGATCTTGATACAATTTTCAGGGCATGGATTTTTCAAAATGATCCCATCCTTGAAGTTGAGAAAGGACCGGACGGTAAGGTAAAGCCCTATAAATACACCTGTGATTACCTGATACTGAACGCTACTGCAGAAGCAGATGAACTGGTTTATTATGACCTGGGAACTGGTCAGGAAACCAGCCTGGCAAATGCGATTGAAGTAACCTGGACTTGTGATGACCCGGAATATGAGATTTTTGGGAATAAGCGTTTGTACTTAAACATACCAAACCAACCACCCTATTCCCGTCCCCCCACCAAGGATACACGCTTCACATTAACGATGGTAGATAGTTTTAATCTGGTGAGAGAGGATGATGTGCTCTATGAGAGCGTGCACGTAAAAGCTGAATTCGCCCTATGGTATGAAGAACGCAGCGATGCCGATGCGGATCCTGTATGGACCGAATCAGCCAATCCGGAAGAGGAATCCCCACTTGAGATAAAGTTTCAGAATTTATCTGAGAACGGAATAGAATTTGTGTGGACTGCAGTCGATAGTGCCAAGACAGGAGAGGAATCGGAGTATATTACCTATGATGTAAATGATTCCGTTCTCCATACCTATTATATTCCTGGTTATTATTTCCCAAGCCTGGTCGCACGCAGTGAGGCAGGATGCGTGGATTCCTTTCCGCTGCTTGTAAGACCAGAAATCCATGTTGTTCCTTCAGAGCTCGATGCCCCGAATGTTTTTACACCTAATGGCGATCAGGTTAATGACTACTTTGTTGTGCGGAGCAAATCATTAAAATCTTTCAGGGTCACGATATATAGTCAGACCGGCCGGCAGGTATACCAGTATCAACATATTGAGGGCAGGATGGAATGGGAAGGCTGGGATGGTACCATGAATGGCAAAGGCAACAACTACCTGTCCCCCGGTATATACTATTATGTTATTGAGGCCATTGGATGGGATGCCACTGTTTACCGTGACGTTCCACCTTACACCGGGTTTGTTTACCTCTTTCGGGAATTGGAATGATTATTGGACATATGCATGCTGAGTTTTAACTTTAGACTATGCAATCTTCAACTTATTCCGGTATTATCCGGCAAATACAATTCATTACATTAATTCTGATTTTTCTGCTTTCTGGCATCGAGTCAGGGGCCCAGGACAGCCGTAATGGTTACTGGTTGCCCTCCAGAGATACACTTAGGATCTTGCTGGTATATGCCGAACTGGTGAATGATCCGAATGATCCTGTATCTGTCCGGGGATGGGAGGCAGGAGAACTCCCGCCGAATCCAGGCCATCTTTTCGATTATCAAGTGGTACAGGGTGAACAACCAGAGGGAGTAATTTCAAAGTATTACTACCAGGCCTCTTTCGGGAAGTATATTGTGCTTGCCGATTATTATCCCGGCATGATATCCATAGATTTTGCTCAGGTTCGGAGTAATGGATTCGATCAGGTTCTGAATGAAGTAATAAGAGACAATCCCGAAGGTATAGTAACCCGGCATGGTTATTCTGTAAATAAGGGGGACTTCGATTTTTTATCAACGAGCAGTTATGGGCAGCCCAAATCTCATGAAGGAGATTCCTTACTGGATATGGTCATGGTTATCTGGAGGGTAAATTCTAAGATAACTACTACGCAGTCCGCCGGATACGTTGTCCCGGGAAACCGGAAACTTTCTGTCGGGAATATGAAGGGAATGAATTCTCACAGTACTTTTGTGATGAAAGATTATACTCGATATTCTATTGTCAGGCATGAGTTTTCCCACCTCCTGCTTGGTGGGAATAATTTCCATACCGGAGGATCAGGGGCCGGGACAAAAACCTT
>JAUUZM010000218.1 GCA_030589965.1 Bacteroides sp. | reverse complement strand
TTTCGGGCGAGTGTCTTCAATGGTAAGGTCCCTTAATCCAAACCAGTTGTTTTGCTCAGAGGATCCGCCAATATCGCCGAAATAATTCGCAAATCCAACACCAACAAGGCCCTCATACCGCCTGAGTTTCCATCTCTGCGCTTCCGTGGATTGTGGAAGACAGAAAATAAGTAGAATAATGTATGGTATAAAACGCTTTGCCATGCAGCAGGCTTAATTAAACAAATGTAAAAAATTAATTCCTTTTATCAACGCCCCACATTAGTTTGTTACGAAGTGTTTCATAGAAGGTTGCATTCTTTATTCTCAATGTCTTAACAGTAAAATCAGCTCTTTTCAGATTCAGTTGCACATGCCTTTGAATAATCTCGGTTCTTGAGTCCAGTGTCAGCAGGAATGATTCATCCCTGCTTTCAACCTCAATTCTGATGTTATTAGTGTCAGGCACAATAAGCGGACGGATGGTAAGATTATGAGGGGACATGGGGGAGATTATAAAACTCCTGGAATCAGGTGTTAATATGGGACCGCCCACACTCATGGAATATGCCGTAGAGCCCGTAGGCGTTGATATTATCAATCCATCTGCCCAATATGAATTCAGGTAAATATCGTTCAGATAGGTATGAATGGTGATCATGGATGCATCCTTCTTTTGTACACTTATTTCATTCAGTGCACAGCTGAATCCTCCAAGGGTATGGTCCATTAGTTCCAGACTCACCAGGGAGCGCTGCTCCACAGTAAAATCCTTATTGAATATTGCAGTCAGGGAGGATTCGATCTGATCGGAAGGTATATTGGCGAGAAATCCGAGTCTCCCTATATTAATACCTACCATGGGGATTCCGTAGTCCTGCACGAATGTAACTGCCTCCAGGAAGGTCCCATCCCCCCCTATACTTATCATTATATCTGCTTTCCCAATAATGTCCTTATGCGTATTGAAAGAACCTGCAGGCTCTGTTCGAAGAATATTTTCAGATTCTAGGAATTCCTTGAATGGTTTATATATATATACCTCCTTCTCTTCTTTCTCCAAAAAGCTGAACAGGTTCCTGATATTCTCTTCAAAACCCATTCTTACGGGCCTGCCGTATATAGCTACTTTCACTGTCTCTGTATATTTATCATTCAGATACTCAGATACTTCATAAAAGCATCAAAGCGGTTGTGCATAAGATCCTCCATCTCATCACTCTCCATATAAGACGCCTTAACTGTATAATTATAACGGTTAAATGTTTGAATTATGGAAGATATATCAGTTGCATTCACTTTCAGGGTAACATTCATTTTTGTTGAATCATCAGGAGATGAAACGTAGAGGCTAAGTATCCTCGCGTCATTACCTTCAACAATCTGGCTGATCTCAGTTAGTGTATAATCATTAACATGAAGCTCAAGTTCTATAATTCCTCCGGGTTGTTTAAGGGCGGAAAGGTTTGCAAAGGTATGCAGGAGGTCGTTCAGTGTTATTAGTCCCTTATAATGCTTATTTTCATCAAGTACAGGAACGATGGTAAGTTCAAGCCTGCTGATTATCTCAATGACCTCGTAAATATGCTGGTGCATCTTCACATAAGGAGAAAACAGTGATAGTTTATGATTCCCGATTGCCTCCTCGGCCATATTGAGATCATAAATATCCTTGTCGGAAATTAATCCAAGAAATTCCAGATTATTGACGATGGGCAAATGGGATATCCTGAATATTTCCATCCAGGAAAGGGCCTGTAAACCTGTGTCTGAGGTTTTCAGGGCCGGTACGACATCGGATATCAGATCTTTTGCTAACAATCTTTATAATTTTCTCTGAAATAACTCTTAATTTTACAGCATGACCAGACTAAGTGTAAATATAAATAAAATTGCCACATTGAGGAATGCACGCGGGGGAAATGTACCTGACGTCAGGAAGACCGCAATCGACTGCCAGCAATTCGGAGCAGAAGGCATTACTGTACACCCCCGTCCCGATGAGAGACATATTCGCTACCAGGATGTATGGGACATAAAACCTCATATTAAAACTGAATTTAATATCGAGGGATATCCCTCCTCTTCTTTCATTGACCTGGTAGTTTCTGTCAAACCCGATCAGGTAACCCTGGTTCCTGACCCACCTGATGCTATTACTTCATCCGAGGGATGGGATACCATAAAGCATGCGGACTTTTTAAAGGAGGTCATCTCTGAATTCACTCAAAATGGCATTCGCAGTTCAATCTTTATTGATACAAATCCTGAGCTCATAGAAAACGCAGCCAAAACAGGTTGCCACCGGGTTGAATTATATACTGAACCTTACGCAAGCAATTTTGCAGCAGACCCTGCTCAGGCTGTAGTCCCATTTACCAGAGCAGCGGAGAAGGCCCTGGAAGTGGGATTGGGACTGAACGCCGGACATGATCTGAGCCTTGAGAATCTGAAATATTTTAATCAGCATGTAGCCGGCCTCCTGGAGGTTTCCATTGGCCATGCATTGATCTCCGATGCTCTTTATTATGGATTGGAAAATACCATTCAAATGTATCGTGGACTATTGAAATAAAAAAGATTCAGGCGATATGGAACTTTTCTACAAAAAACTAGGCCAGGGTCCACCTATGATAATCATTCATGGACTCTATGGCTCCTCAGACAATTGGCTTTCGATCGGAAAGGCCCTGTCAGATAACTTCACGGTTTACCTGGTGGATCAGAGAAATCACGGTGAATCTCCACATAATGAGTTACATGACTATCCTTCAATGCGGGATGACATGATCGAATTTATGGATAAGCATGAGCTTTCAAAAGCAACTATAATCGGACACTCAATGGGAGGAAAAACAGCCGTTTTCCTGTCAGAATCACATCCGGAAAGAATAGAGGTGCTGGTGGTCATTGATATAGCTCCAACAAAATACGAAGCAGAAACTTCCGGCAATCAGGCAGAAACCCATAAAAGGATCATGGATGCAATGCTGGAAGTGGATTTTAGCAAAGCCGGCAGCAGAGATGATGTGGACGAGCAGCTGGCAAAGAATATAGACTCTTCCAGGATCAGGAGTTTTCTACTTAAAAATGTTGTCAGAAATCAGGATAAGAGTTTTCAATGGAAACTGAATGTCCCGGTTCTTCGACAGAACCTGGTAGAGATTCTGGCTGGACTGGATGCTAAAAAATACAGAGGTGGAGAAGAAATTGCCGGATTCCCCGTTTTGTTTATCCGTGGTCAGAAATCAGATTATATATCGGATGATGATATCCTGGTAATACAACAGATATACCCCATGGCCAGGATTACCACCCTGCCTGATGCAGGTCACTGGCTCCATGTAGAACAGCCTGCCCTGCTGATCAAGACAATCCGTTACTTCCTATAACCTCAACGTTTTCTTCGGGAATGAGTTCCTCCCCTCTGAGCCTTAACAGAACCTGGGCTACGGCCAACACATCCTTCTCACAATACCTGGCAATCCTGTCATAGTCCCCTGCATTATAAACTTCTTCTACCTGACTCCCATCCAAATCATCTTTGGGATTAGAAATCCCAAGCACTTCCGTAAGTAAAGCCAGCGAGGAATAATTCCTGAATTCACCGAACTTCCATAATTCCATGGTGTCAATGAAATTCAGTTCCCAGGGTTTTTTCCCGGCAATTTTTAAAACATCCGGCAATTTTTCGCCCAGAATTACAAACCTTCTGGCCATATAGGGAAAATCAAACTCTTTCCCATTATGAGCGCATAGTTGAAGATTCTTTCCCCTTTTTGAATTTCTGGTCAGATCCCCAAACTCTTTTATAATCTTTAATTCATCAATCCCGTAAAAAGATTTTATCCTGAACCTCCTGGGCACAGACAGAGTTGAAAACATGCCAATAGAAATGCAAACTATCTTACCAAATTCAGCATAGAGCCCGGCTTTGGACCAGGCATCTGCAGGGCTCTCTTCTTCTGCTCTGAAGCGGGATGAACGTGCTTCCCACAGTCCCTGTTTTCTTTCCGTCAGTTCTTCGAACGAGCTTGCAGGAACCGTTTCAATATCCAGGAAGAGGATATTTTTAAGTTTGAGCTCATACATCATGGACTGACATTGTTCAGTTTATTAAGCATGGTTGCCGCCAGGATATCTATGGCAACCAGATTATTACCTCCCTGTGGAACAATGATATCCGCATATCGTTTGGAGGGTTCAATAAACTGAAGGTGCATGGGTTTTACCGTTTTTTCATATCGCTCCAGCACCTTGTTAACAGATCTGCCCCTCTCCTGAGTATCCCGACTGATGATTCTGCCCAGTCGGTCATCTGCATCAGCATCAACAAAAACCTTTATATCAATTAGTTTTCTGAGCTCTTCATTCGTAAAAATCAGGATTCCTTCTAGCAGAATCACCTCCCGGGGTCTCATCTGAATGGTTTCTTCTGCACGTGTACAGGTAATATAAGTATATATAGGGCGCTCAATGCTTCTTCCATTTCTCAGCATTTTCAGCTGTTCTATCAGTAGTTTGAATTCCAGGGAATCCGGATGGTCAAAATTAATCTCCTGCCTTGCTTCCAAATCAAGCTGGCTATTATCTTTATAGTATGCATCCTGTGGCAGAATCGCCACATCATCATCCTTCAATCTCTCCATGATCCTCCTGACCACAGTGGTTTTCCCGGAGCCGGAACCTCCGGCAATCCCTATAACAAGCATAATTCTGTCCTGTAATTTTTGCTAACTTAGCAGCAAAATACAAATTATAACTACGAATAGAAAATGATCCGTCATATCGTACTATTTAAGCTGAAAAAGACTCAACCTGAGGAAAGTCTGGACGAGATAAAAAATGAGATAAAACTCATGCTTGAATCCCTTCCGGGGAAGATAGATGTGATCCGATCAATGGAGGTCGGAATAAATGTTGTTACCTCCCTACGGGCATTTGACCTGGCATTGGTATCAAGTTTTGACACATTGGATGACCTTGAAACCTACCGGGTGCATCCTTCCCACCAGGAAGTAGTAAGTTATATTAGTAAAGTTAAAGACCAATCAGCCGCGGTTGATTTCATTTATTAATTCTGCTGGAATGGAGACTGCATTGTATCCCCTCAAATTTAAACCCATACTGAAAGATTTGATATGGGGGGGGGGCAAACTGAAGGATAAACTGGGCAAGAATGCCTCAACAGAAACCTGCGGAGAAAGCTGGGAAATCTCGGGCGTACAGGGAAGTATTTCCATCGTGGAAAACGGATTTCTCAAAGGAAACAACCTTGAGGAGATTATCGAGATCTATATGGGGGAATTGGTCGGGGACCATATCTATGAAACATTCGGAGTCGAATTTCCTCTTTTGATTAAATTCATTGATGCCAGTAAATTACTCTCAATCCAGGTCCATCCCGATGATGAGCTTGCCCGGAAAAGGCACGATGCTTACGGAAAAACAGAGATGTGGTACATAATCGAGGCGGAGGAAAATGCTGAACTCATCTCAGGCTTCAAGGAACCTATCAACAGAGAAGTTTATCTCAGGCATTTCGGGTCAAAAACACTTCCTGAAATACTGAATTTCGAAGATGCAAAAGCGGGAGATGTCTTTTTCATGCCCGCCGGCCGTGTACATGCCATTGGGGCAGGGATACTGCTGGCGGAGATCCAGCAGACCTCAGATATTACCTACCGTATTTATGACTGGGACCGCTTGGATAAATCAGGAAAAGGTCGTGAATTACACACGGAACTTGCTGTAGATGCCATCAATTACAGCGATCCGGAACGATACAGGCCAGATTCCTCCTGCAAAAAGAATAGCAGGAAGACAGTTGTAGACACATCCTGGTTTACAACGGGTATCATAAATTTTGACGAAGTGGTTGAAAAAGACTTCAACCTTATTGATTCATTCGTTATTTATATGTGTGTAATGGG
>JAUUZM010000263.1 GCA_030589965.1 Bacteroides sp. | reverse complement strand
CTGTTATCGTCATGTTATTTTTGTTTGTACTTGCTCTCATCTCGGGAATATTACTCTATCTCTTCCCCCTGGGGAAACGCAAGATGAAACTGGCTGTAAACCACATGCAGCTTCATGAACATGACGAAGACTGCCAGGTTCTAATTCGCAATCAGATTATTGCGCAGATCCGACACATCAGTTTTGAGCGGGCAACACTAATCAGTGGAGGATTAATTTTCCTGGTCCTGTTACTGAGCGGTGATATCGGATCCGATACCTGGAACTGGAAAAGGATCATCTTCCTAATTGTCACCTCATTCGAATTGTTCATTGCCCTAACTGTCCCCGATCATTTCCTGGTAAAGCACCTGTGGGGACATGTAATCCGCAAACATTTCCTGCGGGTTTTTGCCTGGACATTCGGAGCGTTTCTTGTAATTCATGTGGGACTCGAATTCCTGAATCTGGAAGATCTGGTCCGGGAGAACCTCTTCAGTATTTTAATACTGGCTGTACTGGTCGGGGTCATTCCTGAATCGGGCCCTCATATCCTGTTTATAACCCTTTATGCCACCGGGATTATCCCGCTGAGTATCCTGCTGGCAAGCTCAATCACACAGGATGGACACGGATCACTTCCATTGCTGGCAGAAACAAGGAAGGATTTTCTACGCATGAAAGGGGTCAATCTTGTGCTTGGATTGATTGTTGGAATCGCGGGACTCCTCTTTGGGTTTTAAAAAATCATTTTACTTTTGTACGAAAACCCTTAATAATGTATACAATTCACCAGACAGTCATTCAGGAAGCATGGGGGAACAGGGTACTGCTCAAAGACGTTGATGTTCAGAAATCAATCCGCTTTATCATAGATGAACTGGATGCGGGTAAGCTGCGCGTAGCAGAACCTGGACCAGATGGCTGGAAAGTCAATGATTGGATTAAAAAGGCAGTCATCCTCTATTTCCCTATCCAACAGATGAGTGTGACAGAAGTCGGGCCTTTTGAATTTCATGATAAGATAAATCTGAAAAAAAACTACAAAAACCTCGGGGTAAGGGTAGTTCCACATGCAGTTGCCCGGCATGGATCTTACCTGGCCAAAGGAGTGATCCTGATGCCTTCATATGTTAACATCGGGGCCTATGTGGATGAAGGGACAATGGTCGATACATGGGCTACGGTTGGATCCTGTGCACAGGTCGGAAAAAATGTGCACCTCAGCGGAGGGGTGGGCATCGGAGGAGTCCTGGAGCCCGTTCAAGCCGCCCCGGTCATTGTGGAAGATAATTGTTTTATCGGTTCCAGGTGCATAATCGTGGAAGGCGCCTACCTGGAAAAAGAGGTTGTCCTGGCCGCCAATGTGGTCATCACCAAATCCACCAGGATTATTGATGTCACGGGGTCAGAACCGGTTGAGTATAAGGGTACGGTACCCTCACGGTCTGTAGTAATCCCCGGAACCTACCCCAGGGAATATCCGGCTGGTGACTACGGAGTGTCCTGTGCATTGATTATTGGAAAAAGAAAGGAATCAACCGATAAGAAAACATCCCTAAACGATGCATTGAGGGAATATAATATAGCATTCTGATTATAATACGGGCATATGCGAATTGGTTTTGATGCAAAACGGGCTTATTTCAATTACAGCGGACTGGGTAATTACAGCAGGAATACCATTCGCTACCTCAGCGATAAATTCCCTGATAACGAATTCTACCTGTATATCCCAGGGACGAAGAACCTGATCCAGAACGGTGCATTAAAAAACCACACCCTTGTCTACCCGCAATCCTGGAAAGAAAGGAAATTTTCCTCCTTCTGGCGCAGCTACTGGCTTGGGAAGCAACTGGTCCGGGACGGAATAGAATTATATCACGGACTCAGCAATGAGATCCCGTTTGATATCATCAAAAACCATGTGCCTTCTGTAGTTACCATTCATGACCTGATTTTCCTCCGGTTCCCTGAATGGTATAAACCCATTGACAGGAAAATTTATAGCAAAAAGGCAAAATTCTCCTGCATGAATGCAGACAGGGTGATAGCCATTTCCGAGCAGACCAGGTCTGACATCATCCATTATTTCAAGACCCCTGAAGAAAAAATCGATGTGGTATACCAGGGCTGTGATCCCAATTTTTATGAGCAATGGGACGAAGCAGAGAAACAAAAACTTTCACAAAGATACCGCCTGCCTGCTTCGTATCTTCTATATGTTGGGACCATTGAACCACGGAAAAACCTGCTTCAGGTAATTAAAGCCCGGCACAGGGGGAAGCTGGACATCCCCTTGATTGTAATCGGTCGTAGCACTCCTTATATTAAGCAGATCCACGAATACATCACCGAACATTCTCTGAAAAACATCACTTTCCTGCAGGATGTTCCAAATGAGGACCTGCCCGGGATTTACCAGCTGGCGGATGCATTCATCTACCCATCCCGGTTTGAAGGATTTGGCATACCCATACTGGAAGCCCTTTTCTCCCGTACGCCGGTGATTACCTCCAGCGGAAGTTGTTTTGATGAAGCCGGAGGCAAATCATCTATGTATGTTGATCCGGATAATACGGATGAAATGATCCATGCCATCCGGCTTGTCCTGGAAAATGAGAAACTGCGATCCGAAATGCAGGAAAATGGGTATGAACACGCGCTGAAATTCAAAGAGGAGATCATTGCCGACAATTTAATGGAAGTTTACAGGAAGGTATTCTAAATGTACCAGGATATACAGAAATGTATTGAAGTTCTGGCAGCTGGCGGAACAATTTTGTATCCTAGCGATACCATTTGGGGGATCGGTTGTGACGCTACTCAGTCGCACGCCACCCAAAAAGTATACCAGATGAAACAGCGCGAGGATGCAAAGGCCATGCTTATCCTTGTTAATTCAGCGGACATGCTTTCCAGGTATGTCAAAGAGATCCCGGCTATGGCCGATGAAATTATTGATATCAATGATGACCCGCTGACTATCATCTACCCGGCAGGCAGGAACCTGGCCGGGAATTTATTATCTCCGGATGGTGCAATCGGTATACGGATCACTTCAGACCCATTCTGCACAGAATTAATACGCCGTTTTCGCAAACCGCTCGTTTCAACCTCGGCAAATGTAGCCGGCAAGCCGGCTCCGTCCATATTCAGTGAAATATCTGCAGAAATAAAAGCTATGGTTGATTATACGGTTGCCTGGCGCCAGGATGACCATACTAAAAGAAAACCTTCAGGCATCCTGAAGTTTAAACTTAATGGCGAGATCGAAGTGATCAGGAAGTGATAAGCAATGCCTATCTGTCTCCTTGTCTCACTTTCCCTGAACCGGATATCCGGGCATCAATTTGCGGATTACCGTAATAGGTGACCCTTCCGCTACCTGAGATAGAGGCATCGAGCTCTCCGGTGACATCAATCTTGCAGCTGCCTGAGCCACTGATCTTGATGCCGCATTCATTCACTTTCAATCCTTCGGCAAACACAGATCCGGAACCACTGATGCGCAATTCCATTTCATCTGCAGATCCTGCCAGTTTCAGATCACCTGATCCGGATATAGCTGCCTCGATTTCATCTCCCTTGAGCTCGGGTATTTTAATACTACCGCTTCCACTTACCTTTAATTCCAGCTCGTCAGCATTGATGGGTGTTTCGGCAATGATGTCCCCTGAGCCTGAAACACTCAGTGCTTCCACTTCAGGCATGGTGATCCAGATCTTAACTCCTTTGATTCTTGAGTTCCAATTATCTGTCTTTATCCTTAAAACACCATTCCTGACCTCGGTCTCTATCTCATCCAGGTTGTTCTCTGCCTGGATAACTACTTTTTGGGGACTTCCCTGGGTAAGGTAAAGATCACCTGAGATACCGAGTGAAACACCGGTAAAGGTTGATACATCCCGCGCTTCTTTGTCCTGGCCGAAGGCAATCAGGGTGGCTGAGACCAGGATTATGGAGAATAAGAATCTTAGCATGTTGATATTCATAAGGCTTTAATTTTTAGTGAAGGCTTATCGGTACAAAGACGATTTGATTATCCCGGTGCTGCAAAACCATGAATGTTTTTACATAATTCCCTCTGGCAGGCGCATGATCAGTTTTTGGTTCTCCTGATCGATCTCTTCTATCAGGTCATCCTGCGCAGGCACTAATACTTTTTCCCCTTCAAGAGATACTTCAAATACCGGATTACCCGGGATATCCATGAAGTCAGTGATCAAACCCTGCCTTCCGGTCGATATATTGATTAATGCGTACCCTGTAAGTTCATCCATATAGATTTCTTCCTCAACCTTTGCCATGAAATCTTTCTGGATCCAGACAGGTGATCCCACAAGGTTCTGTGCACTGTCCTTGTTGTCATAATCGTCAAAGCAGATAAACCATTCATCTGCTTTTGGGGCATAAAGGGATGAAATAAAAAAAGGAACCAGAATTCCATCAATTTGAAGGAATAATGATTCCCAGTTTTCATCTGGTTCAAAAGAAGGGTTCATAATCCGGATGATTAACTCACCACGGACACCATGAGTTTTTGAAATAGTACCAAGGAGCAAACATTTATCCCTGGTCATTATTGCTGTTTTACTATTCTGACTTCTCTTCCCCGGTCTCCCCTGAATCCTTGGGTGCTTCCTCTGCCTGCTTTTCTACCTTCTTACCCGAAGCTTTGGCCTGGTCCGTCTTCTTCCCCTTCGGCTCTTCTTTTTTTGCCTTGTCGTCCTTTTGCTCGGGTTTCTTTTCCTCCTCCACAGTGGCTGCTTCCACAGCCGGTTCCTCTGTAACAGGTTCTTCAGCCGGCTTCTCTGCTTCTTTGCTCTCTTCGGCTACTGCTTCTGTCTTTGCTTCCACAGCCGGTTCCTCTGTAACAGTTTCTTCGGCCGGCTTCTCTGCTTCTTTGCTCTCTTCGGCTACTGTTTCTGTCTTTGCTTCGGTCTTTGCTTCCGCAGCCGGTTCCTCTGTAACAGTTTCTTCAGCCGGCTTCTCTGCTTCTTTGCTCTCTTCGGTTACTGCTTCTGCCTTT
>JAUUZM010000298.1 GCA_030589965.1 Bacteroides sp. | reverse complement strand
TTTGGGGTAGGCATAAAATATACGAGTCCGGGATGATCCTCAGGCTTCAGAACTTTGACCGAGTTTCTCTTTTCAGTGGTGGCCATATGAGTATGCTCATCATAGAAATTTACAAGGTAGGGAGAATTAAACTCTTCAAATTTACCATCTGCCACTAATTGCTCAGCCATTTTCCAGTTTATCGCAGCAATAAAGTCCTTATCATGCTTTGAAGCTTCAACCTCCAGCAGGGTATTGGCCTCCTCGGTATTATAACTACTGAAAAACATCCAGCCATCGGAAGGGCCTTTACCGGAATGGGCAAGGTCATAATTAAACCCGGGCATAAGGATCTGGAATGCAATATCCATCCTTCCGTCATCTCCAACTTTTACAAATGAGAGAGCTCCCTTGAATTTACCGGCATATTCATTAATTGCCATATCCTTCTGGGGTACAGGAACCGCAAAACGTGTCCCGGCCACTACATAATCTGTGTTCGGGGTAGTAAAAGGTGAACTATGGTTCCCCGCAGAGTTTGGCAGTTCAATTATTTCCACGGTTTCAAATGTGGTCAGGTCAATCCTGGCTATACGCGGAGTGTTATTAGAATTGATAAAGATCCATCTGCCATCAGGGACACCGTCGGTTTGAGATAACTCCGGATGATGGGAATCATCCCAGGGCATAAATCCATATGCGGTTTCCAGCATTGGCTTGGTTTCTTCATTGAAACCCCAGGCCTTTTCAGCGTCGACTGAAAATACAGGGATGACCTTTAGCAATCTGCCGGAAGGAAGTCCATATACACTTAACTGTCCGCTGAACCCACCGGAAAGAAAAGCGTAGAATTCATCATACTCTCCGGGAGCTACGTATGCTTTCTGAGCTGCATCACCGGCACCCAGGGGACCACCGGAACCATTTTTATCACCTCCACATGCTGTCAGAAGCGCAAGAGAGAGCGAGAAGAAAATCAAATTTCGGAAACTTTTAAACTTCATAGTAACTGTTTTTAGTTGAGAATGGTTTATTAATAGTAATTATTTTTTATAGGTAGATTATTTACAGGTAGATTATAATTGTTTTTGTAACAGGTCCCTGAGATTTGTCCCTTCCATATTCGACCTGATGACCTGGTTCAGTCCTAACCAATATCCCTTCAGTGAGCATTTTGAGCCTTTTGGACAATGACCACCATGCAAAAGGCAGTCAATTATAGCCAGGTCATCCTCAAATGCGGTGTAAATATCATAAACAGATATATCCTCAGGTGGCTTGTTTAGTTTATATCCACTTTTTTTTCCTCCAACATTAACAACCAGTCCTGCCTTTTTAAGAGCAGCAATAATCTGATCCAGGTATTTAACGGAAACAGCCTGATTCTCTGCGATATCCTTTTGAAATATCACTTCATCATTTCCCACATTATTTGCAAGCTCGAGCATCGTTCTCAGACCATATCTTGTTTTTGTGTTGAATTTCATTTATTTTTACTTATCCTACCATTTTAGTAGGATAAATGTATGGATTTTTTTTTACCCAGAAAACATTCACACAAAAAATCTTAAAAAAGTGATTTAAAACATGCTCTTTAGAATAAATACTAATTATTTAATACAAATCAATAACCTAAAATTACGATTATGAAAACAAGTAATGCCTTCCCTCTCGTCCTGGTAATTTCAATGCTAATCTCAGCCTGTTCAGGTGGAGGATCAACGGAATCTGCCACTCAGACAGAAACCGTAAAGACTCACGGCCAGGCTGGCGTGGTTGATAAAAATTCTCAAAAGAATATCCTTCAGATAGCGGCGAGTTCTGATGCACATACTACACTGGCTGCAGCATGTACAGCGGCCGAATTACTTGATGTACTCTCCAATGCTGGTCCACTGACAGTCTTTGCACCCACGAATGCAGCTTTTGATAAATTACCGGCCGGCACGGTTGAGGATCTCCTCAAGCCAGAGAACAAAGAAACCCTGGCCACTATTATTAAGTTCCATGCAGCCCCTGGAAAATATGAAGTGGGTAAGGGACTTAAAAACGGATCTCAGCTTTACATGGCAACGGGACACTATCTCCCGGTTGAAGTGAAGGACGATGGCACATACGTTAACGGAGCAAAAATAGTAGGTTCTGTTCAGGCTTCCAATGGGATTGTCCATGTGGTGGAGGATGTATTTCTTCCCCCGGCTGAGGAATAAATCAGAGTAATATTCCAGACCTGAATCGTAAACAAGATCAGGCTCATGTTCCTGATCTGACTAAAAACCATAAAAGACTGTCCGGAACATCCGGATGGTCTTTTCTATTTGGATGGTTTGATTTATTTTATGGAAATCTTGTATTCCAGAGTGAAAATGATCCCGGAGAGCTGGCTTTCGAACTGTTCGTTGATAAAAATTATACCGCCGGTAAGGGATTGGTTCTTTGCGATGGGGTAACTTACATCTGCCCCGAACCTGAATTCATCACTTAGTTTTCGACTGAGTTCATTCAGAGGGGAGAAAATTTCTATGAAAACTGAGGGAAGGATGGGATTTCCCTTTACATTATAGGATACCTCGAACTTATTCCTGAAATGCATGTATGGGATCAGGTCCAGTTGATCATTAATATACGTTTTGCTTATTCTCTGGAAGCGGCCCCGGTAATCAAACTTAAACCTCTCGACAGGGTAATCAAACTTAAAATCAAACATCAGCCGGTGTCTGGGGTAGTAATGCATGTTTTCCTCCAGTCTCATGGAATACCGGTATTTGAAGGTAAGATCAAATCGTTTGGAGATTTTGTAGTTCACACCGGCCTGGCCAAAAAACTTGTGCAATCCAATTCCCCCGGGATTAAGTACCCTTGCTTCAAGGCTCGTTTCTAAACTGAATTTTTTTGGAAGGTCAAATTCGATCTCTGCACTAAGCCATTCTCCGGTAACCTGTGCTGAGGTGTTGACAATTAGGAATATTCCCGCAAGGGTAATAATGTACCGAAGGATTCCCATATAGAGGATACTAGTTCAGCTTCCCGTTCTTGTGGTTCTTGCCGGGCTGGTCATTATTGAATACGATATCCTCACGGGTTAAATAAAAGATCTTGATCTGGACCCTGTCCGTAATGAAATTAATGGGACCAATTTCTACCCTGTTGATCCTTGAAATGCCGGTACGCTCTTCCAGATCCATTATGAGTTTGTCGCGGTTTTCTGTGCGTATCATCTCAATCTTCTCATACTCAACATCTTTCGACTTCTCCTGCTTTGACAACCATGCCTTTTCGAGTCCCCATGTCAGGAAGATGATAATAGCGTTAGTGACGATCAGTTCTGTATATGAGATCTTGTTTGATGCCAGTGCATTGATAACTGAAATACCGATCACCAGGAAAAGGTAAGTCATTTCCTTGATCATGATCTGCCTGGTCCGGTACCTGATAATCCCGAATATGGCAAAGAGTCCGAGAGCAAATCCAAGCTCCAGGGTCACATTCGCGAGTGAGTAACACAGAAGAAAAACAACACAACCTATAAGGATATAGCTGAAAAGATAATCCTTACTACGAGCCATGGTATAGTATAAACCTCGTACGATAATGAGAAGGACCAGCAGGTGAAAAGCAAATTTTGCCAGTAATTCAAAAAGATCGGTCCACTGGACCGGTACTGTATTTAAAGCATTCATAATAATCATTTCATATTAGTCTTCAACGGCCCTGTACATAATCCCCGCATCAAAATTACCGTTGAGAGCATTCACATTAATAATTTCTTTTACAGGAACTTCTTCTGAGCCCCCGTGTATATCGTCCTGATAAACAAATACGCTGTAATTCCCCTTGATGAGATTTGGAAACGCAAATGTGCCATCGTAAATTGTCCGGACCCGGTCGAAATAACCTGGATCATCCTCATAGGACAGGAAAACATCCAGATCCTGTGCAAAAACGGTATCTATTATATATAGAAAACCCCTTGTATAATTCACCCGCAGCACCTGTCCGCTGATGGTAGCA
>JAUUZM010000124.1 GCA_030589965.1 Bacteroides sp. | reverse complement strand
TTATGAAAAGAACATTTACTATTCTGATTGTAACAATTTTTGGTGCTGCTCTTATGTTTGGACAGGTTGCCCATAAATTGGAAAAAAAGGATGGATACTGGGAAGTAGACAGTAAGGAGGACCTCATCTGGTTATGTGACACTCTTAACCTGGATCCTGACAATGACGGAACGCCTGATTTTGACAGTACCGGATCCAAGTGGGCAGATAATTACAGGCTGACGGTCGATATTACCTTTGATCCTGATTCTTCTAAGGTGGACTGGAACAATGACGGGGTTGTTGATATTCTCGGAAGTGATTCCTCCGGACTTCAACCAATCGGATTCTGGTACAATAGTCCCGTCGACTTTTTCTCTGGTAAATTCGATGGAGGTTATCACACCATCTCGAACATCTACAAATCTCACTGGACGAGGAATGGATTCTTTGCGAATCTAAAAGAAGCAACTATCGAAAACCTGGTTCTGATGAATTACAGGGCATCACAAGATGATGATTATGTTGCGGGTATTGCATGCCGTGACTACATGAATGGATCCGTGGGAAGTACTATTAAACGCTGCTGGATTGAAGGAACTATAAGGGTTGTGAGGTATCCTACAGCTACATCCGATGCTAAAAGTACCTATTCCGGTGGTATCATCGGAAGAATGGAACAGGGTCAGATAATCGAATGTGTGAGCATGGTTACCATCATTGGCAATACAGCCATCGAATCCAGACGTGCCGGGGGAATTGCCGGATATATTGAAGGAACTGCAGATAATACAGGTGGACCAAGAATTGTCCAGGACTGTTATTCTATTTCGAATTTGGTGGTAAGTGATGATGCTGGCGGACTTATAGGAAGAGTGAGACATAATCCGGAAACAGTTTCTGTTAGCAATTGTTATTCTGCCAGTACTGTTGAAGCAGGTGGTCCTCCACCCGATTCTCCGGACGTCGGAGCATTTGTTGGTGATGATGATGGTGCAGCTGATACATATATCGGTTGTTATTGGGATAACGAAATTATGGCTACCGGTGTAGGAGAAGGTGATGGTTTAAATATTGTTGGACTGGCAACAGTACAATTCGCAGATCAAGGTACCTTTTTAGGATGGGATTTCTCATCTGTCTGGAAAATCGGAGATGTAAAAGGCGTACAGCGCCCTTACCTGCAATGGCAGGACTTGGTTGGAGAAGAGGTTTCGGTTAATGATCTCGAAGAATCCGGATTGATCAGGGCATATCCTAATCCTGTCAGCGGAGTCCTGAATATTGAAAACGCTCCTCTCAACAGCCCATTCAGTCTGACTAATATGATAGGACAGACAATTGTTTCCGGTGTTGTATTGAACAGCAGCATGACGATTGACACGGACAATTGCCAAAAGGGAATCTACCTTCTGCAGATTGGAGATCAGGTAAATAAGATCCTCGTCAAATAGCCCATCCCTTTTAAGGATGGGGTCCTCGGTTCGAGACCGAGCTGGCTCACTCAGAATCAGGCGATAAGCCTCACAAAAACAGGAAGTTAAACGACTTCCTGTTTTTTTATGCTCTGTTGATACAAAAAAAGATTCACTCTCAACTTGAATATGTCTCTGGAATTTATTATTTTACCCTTATTATCTATTGCTAATTATATTCTATTAACTTTTAAATCTTGCATTATGAAAAAAACATTTACTATTCTGATTGCATTTCTTTGCGGAACAGCTCTTTTATTTGGGCAAGTACCACATAAGTTGGAAAAATCAGGTGAATACTGGTTAATTGACAGTCCGGAGGACCTGATCTGGTTGGCCGATGAACTGAACCTGGACCCTGATAATGACGGTACACCGGATTTTGACAATATAGAAGCCAAGTGTGCATCAAATTACAAACTTGAGGCTGATATCACATTTGATCCGGATTCTTCCTTAGTGGACTGGAACAATGACGGTGTCATTGATATCTTGGTAAATGACGCTTCTGGCCTTGCGCCTATAGGATATTGGTCGGGTGAGGATTATTTTTCAGGTACTTTTGATGGACAATATCATACGATCTGGAATATTTATAAATCGGGCCGGAGCAGAACTGCATTTTTTGCGAATCTTAAAGATGCAAGGATTGAAAACCTTCGTCTGATGAATTACCGGGCATATGCTGATTTGGACTATGTTGCCGGAATTGCCAGCCGTGCTACGGTAGAGGGCGAAACGGGATATAATACCATAAAACGCTGCTGGGTTGAAGGACAGATAAGAGCTACAAGAATTGGAAACAGTAGTGCTTATTCAGGGGGTATTATCGGAAGATTGAAATATGGGGAAGTAATCGAGTGTGTAAGCAAGGTTTCTATCATGACGAATTTATCAGAGAACAGCAGGCGCGCAGGTGGAATCGTAGGAAGGGTTAGTGTTTCATCAGATCCTCCTCCTCTCATTCAGGACTGTTATTCAGTTTCAACGATTACGATTTTTGAACAAGGCGGTGGAATCGCAGGATATATTAATGAAGATTCGTCTTTTTCTGCTTCGATTATCAACTGCTGGTCTGCCAGTAACATTATTGACGCCGATAAGAATGTAGGCTCCGTTGCCGGTGATTTTGATGCCACCATAGTTGAATCCACCTACTTTGATAGTGACATCATGGCCACAGGAGTTGGAAATGGAGATGATGCTTCCATCGCTGCGGTTGCGGGTATCCCAACGGCTCAATTCGCTAACGAGGGAAACTTTTTCGGATGGGATTTTGCATCAACATGGAAGATGGGGGATGTATACGGTGTCCAGCGCCCTTACTTGCAATGGCAGGATCTGGTTGGAGAAGAGGTATCGGTTAATGATCTCAATGAATCCGGATTGATTAAGGCATACCCGAATCCTGTGACAGGAACCCTGAATATTGAGAATGCACCTCTGAATGCATCTTACAGGATGATGAACCTGGTTGGCCAGACCATTGAATCCGGTCTTATTACCAGCAGCCATATGTTGCTGAATACAGAAAACTACCAGAAGGGAATCTACCTTCTGCAGATTGGAGATCAGGTAAATAAGATCCTCGTGAAATAAATAATCAAGAGGGAACTCTAATAAATCGCTTCTGAGTCCTGCCGGTTAAAAACCGGCGGGACTTTTTTTTTACCTCTTTACAGCGGCATCCATTCTTTTCTTTTCAATTAAATTAGTCTCCTCTATTTCGTACATTGTAATTTTTACCAATTATGTAAATAACCAAGTGGAGAATGAAACTCGGGTCATTTTTAATATGCCTTCTAATGGCATCTTTTTCATCCATAGTATCCTATGCTCAGGATACTTTAAGCTTATTTATTGAGGAGACTTATACCATTGAGCATTCCGGAACACTTGAAAAATGTGAAATTCATATTCCTGTCCCACGTGACTATTATAAGCGACAATCCATTAAAAACATACAGTTTTCAGGTAGCGCTTATTATTCCAAAATAGGAAATTCTACCTATGCGGTGTATGAGTTATCCGGGACTGATTTAGAAAGGTACTCTTACATTAATGCCATAATCGAAATTGATATTTTTGACTATGATCTGACAGTGGCAAAGAAAAACGGATCAGCTATGGCCCTGAAGAAAGGCCAACGCAGAACTTACCTTAGAAAGACGGGATACTATAAACTTCCGAAAGAAAAACTGGACTCAAATCTAATTTCACAATCATCCAATATTGTGGAAAAAACTCAGAAGATACATGAATTTGTAGTTAACCATGTTCATTATCAGGATATTATTGGCAAATCAAAAGGAGCAGCTTATGCTCTGGAAGAGGGAAAAGGCGGACACAAGGAATATGCCGACCTGATGACGGCACTATTAAGATATAATAAAATCCCTGCAAGAAGAGTAAGTGGCTTTACCTTAAAAATGGATACTTCAAGTAATATTTCCAGTGAACTTGGAACCTCAGAACATGCATGGGTTGAAGTTTATTTCAATGATCTTGGATGGGTACCTTTTGATCCAGGCCGCAGTGATGGAAACACTAAAATAAATTTCAATAATCTTACAAACAAATACATTTACCTTAGGTTTGATGAATTGGATAAAGGCATTTCATGGAAACGCTGGGGACTGGGTCAAATTCAGATTAAACTTGACAGGAAAGTGAGATTGAAAAATTAAATATATTATGGGTTCTCATCCGATAAACCTGGCTGTACGTTTTCTTCTTGAACTAGCTGCCCTTGCAGCCCTGGCGGTCTGGGGATGGAAGCAGGGGGAAGCTGTATGGAGAACTCCCCTGGCGGTTGGAATACCTGTTCTATTCGCTATTATTTGGGGTACATTCGCCGTACCAGATGATCCAAGCCGCTCGGGCAAAGCTCCGGTTGCCGTACCCGGCGCACTTCGTCTATTTTTGGAATTGCTAATATTCGGACTTGGAACCTGGGCCTTGTATGACCTGGGATATTTAAGATTAAGCTGGATCATGGGGGTTCTTGTTGGGATTCATTACCTGGTATCCTATGACCGGATCCTCTGGTTGTTATCGAGGAAGCATCCGGGAACCGGGGAGTGAGCAGGAATCTATTTAACCTCCATAAGGACTTCCCTGATAGTGGTTCCGAATATTTGAAAATTCAATTTTAGCAGGACACCTGATCCCGGATCGAACCAGTAGATGGCTGAGAAAAGTTTGGGACTAAATCCTTTCATGCTGATATCCACCTGTTCCGCTGATCTTGTGAGGCCATTTACCATTATATCCTTCCGACCTGCTTTAACAGCCGTAAGCAATCCAGCTTTAAACATATTTGGGTTAATGGACCAAAACTTTATCTCTTTTTCCGCACCCACAACAAATTTATCCAGACCTATCTCCCATACCTGAAACCAGGGATTATCATCAATCTCTTGAGTTCTTTCATATGGTTTACCTTTTTTGGTTCCTTTCAATATGATTTCATTCCCCTTTCGTGAACCTTTTATATGAATTTCTTTGTCTGTCTTAATCAAGATCCAGTCCGTAACCTGATGATCTGCAGTAACAAATATTTTCTCATTTGCTAAAGCCAGGGTCTGCTCAATAACCCATCCGGCTTCGGATTTTTTAATACTAAGGATCCTGGTTTCAGATTCCTTTTTAGTCTCTATATTATAAACATAGGTCCTGGATGGATCAGACGAAAAAGTAAAAAGCAGTAATAAAAAAAATAATATAAGATTGTTTTTCAATACGCTCATAATTGTGAACTTGCAGGCTGTAAAACTACAATTATCAAGCAATAAAACCACCTTATGATCGCTCAGAATGAAAAGAATCAAATTTTAGAACTGGAATCTCTCCCGGGCGCATATTCTTTGCTTAAACTGGGAATCGACTATGAGATCCCTGAAATAGCAGATGGTTTTTATTCAATCACCAGAACCAGTAATGAGATTTCAATTGTTTGCAGGGATGAATCAGAGATTAATTCAATCTCCTGCAGCAAAGGCTGGAAGGGTTTTAAGGTATCTGGAACACTTGAGCTGGATCTGGTTGGAATACTTCATCGTTTGACCATGCCCCTGAAAAATGCAGGTATTCCAGTGTATGTGATCTCAACGTATAATACAGATTTCCTGTTTGTTCCTGGAGATTCCTATAGGGAAGCGAAGGAGTCTTTGTCTGAGGAGTTCACATTCAAGGAGTGATTATCAGACAAATGTCAGGCCATAGGGCAATCTGGGGTTTTTCTTATATTTGCCAAAATTCTCAAGATGTATAAAACCTTAATCCGTCCACTTTTATTCCGGCTTCAGCCGGAAACCGTTCATCATCTTGTTGTAATCCTCATTAAATCTGCATTTGTTATTCCCGGCATTAAACCCCTTTTCAGATCTCTTTACAGGGTAAGGGATGAGAAGCTTGAAAGGGAGGTATTCGGACTGAAGTTTGAGAATCCGGTTGGACTGGCGGCCGGGTTTGATAAGAATGCCGCATTCTTCAACCAGTTTTCAGCTTTTGGTTTTTCCTTTATCGAGATAGGCACAGTTACACCACTGGGACAGCCGGGTAATCCAAAGCCCCGCTCCTTTCGTCTTCCATTGGACAAAG
Source organism: Bacteroides sp. (assembly GCA_030589965.1). GTDB lineage: Bacteria > Bacteroidota > Bacteroidia > Bacteroidales > SM23-62 > SM23-62. The sequence continues at coordinate 2,296 of JAUUZM010000124.1, read as the reverse complement.
CCCTGATAAACCGTATGGGATTCAATAATCACGGTGCCAGGGCTGCTGCTGATAAACTCAGGAAGCGTCGGTGTAAAATCATCATTGGCGGAAACCTGGGAAAGAACACAGCCACAGCCAATGAAAATGCAGTTGCTGATTATTCTGCTGTTTTCAGTGAACTTTATGATGTGGCAGATTATTTTGTAGTCAATGTCAGCTGTCCCAATATAACCGACCTGAGCCATTTACAGGACCGTGAACAGCTAAAAGGGATTCTTTCGGAGCTTTCCCGTATAAGAATGGAGAAATCTCTTAGAAAGCCTGTACTTGTCAAAATATCACCCGATCTTAATAATCAGCAGATTGATGATGTAATTGATCTGATTGAAGAATATGAAATGGACGGGGTCATTGCTGCAAATACAAGTATCACAAGAAATGGACTCAAATCTTCACCCAAACTGGTTGATAAGATTGGTAAAGGGGGACTGAGCGGTGGGCCCTTGCGTGAAAGATCAACCGAGATCATCCGGTATATTCATACCAAAACAGCAGGAAAACTACCAATTATAGGAGTAGGAGGTATAATGAGTCCGGAAGAGGCTATTGATAAACTTAATGCAGGAGCCAGCCTTGTGCAGATTTATACAGGATTCATCTATGAAGGCCCTGGACTGGTGCGCAGGATAAATAAGATGATTCTGAAGAATTCAAATTAATAATTTCCTCAATTATTCATTCTGGTATTCCCGGAAGGTTTTGTCTGTGTAAAAGACTATTACCCTTTCAACCTGCTTCTTTTCAGGGATCATTGGACTTTCCGCCCTTTCCCTGATTCCGGCAGATTCAATCTTTGCGGATAGTTTGGGCTCCTCCGGAGAAGGGGAGGTTTCAGAAAATGGGCCATCGAACAACTCATCAACCGGCTTTCTTTGCTTATACATTTCTCCTAATCCGGTTATAAGCCACTCAGCATTGATTCCGGGAAAGGAATCCAGTATTTTATTAATAAAATCGAATCCCGGCTTATTTCGACCAGAAATGACATGAGAGACAGATGATCGCTGTACTCCGATCTTATCGGCAAATTGAGATGAGCTGAGTTCCTCCCTGCGTAATATTTCCTGAATTTGCTCCTGCATATACTATTCACAAATGTAATATAATTATCAATCACAAATGTAATTCTTTTGTTGGATCATGAATTTACAATTGTAATATATCTGTATTAAAATAATGCTGTTCCCGGGGGAAATATACCAGCGCCTGCGATGGAGCTAATACGACCAAATATTAGCTATAAACATTCTATATCCTGTAGTTTACCGATACTCTGCAGAGCCGTGAAGTCATCCAGTACACCATGAATATCAGAAATCTCAATTAAAACTATAAATACATCCAATATATATCTGGTTATTAGGTTATTATATTATAAAATACCCTGAATAAACCTGGTTTGTTGACATTTGTATACTATTTACTTATATAATAATTCAAGTAAACACTATAAAAGACTGGATATTAATACTGTATAGATATGTTTCTTACTAACAGCCTTTATGTAGCCCCCTGGTACATGGAATTCAAAGAAGTATACTAATTTGTGTATATATGTAATTCAGAAATGTGACATTTTGACATATGTGGGTTACATATGTAATCCTTCTATCCTATTCTTTTCATCTCCCAATTTCTTGTTCTTGATATTTAATTTTCCGTATTGCTGCAAAAATGTAGTTTTTCAATATTTGTGTACACCGGCTAATATTTCTCAAATATCCGATTCTCGGGAACTTAATATTATTGCCCCCACCCTTTCATTTTCATCAGCCACGGTATTTTTTTTACTTTTATGAATTAATCGAATTTTCAATTTATGAAGAAGATCCAGCTTCACTGGCAGATATTGATCGCGTTAATCCTTTCCATTGGATTCGGTATTTTATTTCCAAGCTCTTATATGATCCGGGAAAGTTCTTACAAATTTCTCCTGCGTAACCACACTGAACATGGGATTATATTGCTCGCATCGCAGCTGGAAGATGTGGAGTACACTTCACTGAAGGAATATAATGAAGCCCTGGCAGTGGTGCTTTCACCTGAGCAAATAGAAAAACACTCTGTTAATCTTATCCGGGCAGCCTATTATAATCCCCAGGTCTCTGCCATAAGCTGGATGGGAGAACTTTTCCTGAGGGCTTTGAAAATGCTCATTATACCTCTTATATTGAGTTCATTGATTTCCGGGGTTACAAATATCGGAACAGGCGGGAATCTTGGACGGCTTGGGATTAAAACCATGTCTTATTAT
>JAUUZM010000224.1 GCA_030589965.1 Bacteroides sp. | reverse complement strand
TAATATGGTGCAGATCTTTGATTTTAAACAAAAGTACAAAGTAGTATTTGGCATACTCATTGGGATCGGTATTCTCAGCGTAATCTATGCTATATTCTCTCTTCCTAAAGAACGGATCTGGGCGAATGTGCTATTGAACAATTTTTATTTCCTGGCTTTTTCACTCATAGGCTACCTTTTTATTTGCGTACATGTAGTGGGTCAGGCCGGTTGGCATACCAGTATTCAGAGAATACCTGAGGCTATGGGTTCATTTCTGCCTGTTGCAGCGTTTCTGATGCTTATTTTTCTTTTCGGAGCGAATAATGTCTACCACTGGATGCAGGATCACCATGATCCAATCCTGGAGCATAAATCGGCCTATCTGAATATGCCCTTTTTCATAGCCAGGATGGCAATTTATTTTGGGGGCTGGATCTTTCTTGGGACAAAACTCAGAAGTCTTTCTCTCAAATCAGATCTTGACCCGGACCTGAATTATTTTCGCAAAAGCATCTATTACGCAGGAGCCTACCTGGTGTTTTTCGCCATAACAAGTTCTACTTCGGCATGGGACTGGATTATGTCAATTGATGCCCACTGGTACAGTACTTTATTTGGCTGGTATATTTTTATTTCCATTTTTGTGAGCGGAATTGCAGTTATAATTCTCCTTGTGATCTTTCTTCAGTCACAGGGATATCTGGCACATGTGAATAAGGAACATTTGCATGACCTGGGTAAATATCTATTTGGATTCAGTGTATTCTGGATGTACCTATGGTTCTCACAGTATATGCTTATATGGTACGCAAACATACCTGAAGAAACTGTTTATTTCATCCAGAGGTTAGAGGATCATGCATTTCTCTTCTATGCTAATATCCTGATAAATTTCCTAGCTCCATTTCTTATCCTGATGCATCGTAAAGCACCAAGATTAAAACTTTACATGGTTATTGGATCCTCCGTTGTAATCATTGGCCATTGGATTGATCTGTACCTGGCTATTATGCCTGGTGCTCTGCATGATCATTCAGGTATAGGGATTCTTGAAATTGGACTTTCCATTGGGTATGCGGGCCTGTTCCTCTGGGTAGTATTCAGATCCCTTTCCAAAGCTAATTTAATACCTATTAACCATCCCTTCTTTAAGGAAAGCCTGGAATACCATAATCTATAAGAAAGATGCGAAACAAGATATTTATACGATTTGACAAGGCATTTATTCTGCTTGGTATTGCTTGTGTTGCAATGGCAGTTATGGGTTCGTGTAAAAAGGGTCCAAATCACCCCGGCTATACCTATCTTCCTGATATGGATGTATCCAGAGCATATGACACGTATACTGAGAACCCCGTTTTTGAAGATGGTAAAACTCTCAGGGAACCTGTTGAAGGAACAATTCCCCGGGGACATACTCCTTATCCTTATATTAAAGATGACCTTGACCTTGCAGAAGCTGGCAGAACAATTTCTAATCCAATGGAAGCTTCAGATATTAATATTGATAGAGGTGAGGTTTTATTTACAAGATTTTGCAGCCATTGTCATGGGAATTCAGGAGACGGACAGGGTGTTCTCTTTACAAGTGGAAGGTTTCTCCTTCCCCCGGGAGACCTGAGGGCAGAAAAAGCGGTGAATCGTCCGGATGGAGAAATATTTCACATCATTACAGTTGGATATGGTGGCATGGCTGCCCATGGATCCCAAATCCTGCCGCATGAGCGATGGAAAATTATTCTTTATGTCCGCAATGTATTGCAGGATAAGGACTTAGATCTTCATCAGTAAATCAGATTATTCTCAATTCTGCCTTCCCGCAGCTTCAGCCGGCCTGAGGAGCTTTGAAAGTAGGTATCCACCTGCTGGTCTTCTCCCCTGAAATCAGCATTTCTGGACATCAAAACATCCCGGATTTGATCATTCCGTTTGCTTCTGGCCTTTATCTCAACATTAATAACTTTCAATCGAATCTTGTTTTTAAGAAAAAAATCATAATTTAGGTCACCAAGTTATTAACCAAATCCCAGACTATGAAAAAATTGTTTTTCTTTCTGACACTCCTTTTCCTCTCCTCCGCTTTCCTTTTAGCACAAGCCGACAAAGTTCTTGGTTTCTGGCTTACTGAAAAGGGAACATCCCAGGTCGAGATATATAAAGGGACAGACGGTAAGTATTATGGAAAAGTCAGCTGGCTCGAAGAACTGAATGAAGACGGTAAACCGAAAGTTGACTCTGAAAATTCTGATCCTGAATTGAGTAAACGGCCTATCCTTGGACTGCCATTGCTGCAGGGCTTGGATTACGACGCAAAAGATAAGGAATGGGTCAATGGATCAATCTATGACCCAGATAATGGAAAAACCTATGATTGTTTCATGTGGTTCGAGGAAGATAAAAATGTACTCCAGATGAAAGGATACGTTATGGGCATGAGATTCATTGGCAGAACGTCTTTATGGAAGCGGGAAGAAGACCGTAATAAATAATAATCCACACCTTCTTTGACGGGCCTTTTACAGGGGCCCGTTTTTTTATGCAAAGTGTTCATTTTCGAACAACCCTGTTCGTATGCGTTCGTTTTTACTAATATCGGATTTTAAGATCTCATTTGTATTCGTCTGTGTTTCTGCACTTTGTGATTCTTGGCACATGTTATGTAGTTGTCGTACCAAATCTGAAGAAATAAATAAAACACTATAAAAATGAAAAAGACCGCAGCTACACTAACACTCGCCCTTGGGATTATGGTACTGTCCTTTTCAAATACTCAGGCAATTAACCCATCCCGGTTAAGCGCAGAAGTTATAGAAAACAAGATTTTAGTAGAGGACTGGATGCTAAGTTTCGATGCTCAGCAAATAGCTACAGAAAAAAATATCAACCTTGAAGCATGGATGATCGATGCAAACTGGAACGACAATACTGATTTGGTAGTCGAAGAATCTAACATTGAACTTGAGGACTGGATGACAAAGTCATTTACTCCGGATAACAGGATCCTTGCCCTCAATGTTCCCCTGATGTAAGAAGATAGTGTTTTAGGTTTAGTGCTTAGTACTTAATTCAAACGCACCCGTTCCCCAACGGGTGTTTTTTTTTGCCGATTTGTGAGATTCATTCACCGGAAATTGGAATACGTTCACCGATATTGAATTTGCCAGCTTGAAATTATTCTTGATTTTGCAGCCTAAACAAAACAAACAGGCAGTAAAAACAGAATCACACAAATAGAAATCAAAAAACCAAAACAATCAATAATTATGAAAACTTCAATTGGGATTATACTTGCCGCATTTATCCTTGGAACCTCATCATGTTATTTTGACAGCATGGAATCTATCTACGGGAACGGTGATGTCGTTTCGGAGGAAAGAATGATAGAAGATTTCTCTGGATTAAAGGTCAGTTCAGGTATTGACGTAATAATGAAACAGGGAGATAATATTTCACTCCTGCTTGAGGCAGATGAAAATCTTCATGACGATATTAAAACAGAGGTAATTGATAATACTCTTAAAATATATACTTCAAAAAAAATAAGAAAGGCAAAAAGCACTGTCGTTTATCTGGTTTACAAAGATCTGGATAAAATCAAAGTTAGCAGTGCGGGTGACGTAAGAGGTGAAAATACACTTCATACCGAACACATCGACATCGACCTTAGTAGTGCCGGAGATCTGAAACTGAAACTGGAGGCAGATGAAGTAAACTGCGACATTAGCAGTTCAGGTGATGTCCGCCTATCCGGAAGCACAAATCATCTACATGCAGATCTGAGCAGTGCAGGAGACCTGCATGCCTTTGAGCTGATTGCAAAAGAATGCAGGGTAAGTTGCTCCAGTGCCGGAGATGCCAGGGTTCATGCCACAGAAAAACTGGAACTTCGATCCTCTAGCGCAGGAAGCATCTATTATAAGGGGGATGCGGACGATATATCAGCAAAAACATCCAGTGCCGGAAGAATTGTTAAAAAATAATTCCTAAACGGGCATCCATCAGATCGGCAACATGACCATGAGCCTTGATGTTGATGCCCAGGTAAAATCTTTCACACAATCTGAAGTTCAGTCCATATCTCTGGTACATTCGGTTTCTTGCTGGGTAAGGTTCATAGTAATAAATTCCCCATTGATGAAGAAATGAAAACCTTCCGAAAAGAAGATTTATTCCCAGGAGAACAGCTGCCCGGTTATGATCGGGTGCTGCATCGGGGTTATTAACATACTGGCGGCGAATTTTTTCTTTGACCGAGTAATCTGAGATCCATTCCGTTCCAGCGTTCAGAGCAAGAATCCTTAAGGCAAGGAAATTATAATAAATACCGGCACCAACAACGGGATATCGCTGATCCTCACTTTTTTCTGCATTCTTGGCTGTACCGAGAATATAAGCATCAAACCAGCATTTATCAGTATATAATACCTGCATTGTATCCTTATCCCTTTGCGGGAATTTCACATCACTGAAACTGTAGTCGATACCGGCATTCAGGGTAGGAAAATTCATCCCCACATTCGGTTCTTTCAGTCCCCCGTTCGAAATATGATTATAATTGAAGCCCAGCCTGGTATTCACCCGATCGCTAATTCGATAGTTCACCGCGGCATTCAGAGCGACGACAAAGCTCAGGTAATCGCTGAAGAAAAAATTGTCAGGATTTGTTACAGAATCATATACCTTGGTGACAATAGCCGGACCAATGCCAAACCGGAAGGATATTCTCAGTTTTTCCCTGGGACGGATGAAGGGTTCGATATAAGGATACAGTGCCACTGAATGACCAAGAACCTCAGGAAAATCAAAATTGAAGTAATTCAGGGAAAAACCGGTTCGCGGATAGCAGTAGCAATGTTTCCATGTTCTTTCCCGCATGAGATGCCAGGCGAGGTCTGCTTCTATCCCCCAGGGATTGGAATTGGATATCTCAGCAATGGCTCTTGAATGAGGAATGATAAAGCCATAATGTCCCCGGATGCCAAGACTTATGGGATTTTTCACCTCATTGTCATCCTGGCATTTTGCATGCTGAATTACCCAGGCTGCTAAAAAAACCAATACCAAGAACCGAAGTTCCATACCTCTCATCCTAATCAAAGTTATGGAAGGCAGGGGAGTAATCCAACAATTATTCAAAACTGAGCATTAAAGAGGGAAACTGAATCAAAATATAGCGAGAATTTAATTGGGATACTCAGTGATTTTACCAATGCCAATTTAATAATGGGTCACGTGAACCTGGATCATTTGATGTCCTTCTTCAATGAATACCCTGGCATATTTAAAAGGATACGGATGACCTGGTACATCAGAATCCTATGGGATAGGTAAATTTCAGGAATACGGTCTGGTGATCGTAATACTGTTTCTGATTGTGATCAAAATAATTATTTCCGGCATAGATCAGGTAGAGGGCCCCGAAGGGAGGTTTGAAGCGCCAGCCAAACTGCCCGTATAGATAGATCCTTTCATCATATGTATTATGCTGGGCAAAAAGCGTGATCCATAGATTATTGGTAAAATAATAATCCAGCGTAAGAATATTCAGAAGGGTACTATGCTCAAGCCGGATATCGGAATAAGCGCTGGTATCGGGTTCAAACTCCAGCCAGTTAACATCGTACCTGACATTCAGTTTTGATATTGGCTGAACTGAAAATCCGCCACTAAGAATCTTCATCTTCCGGTTGAAGTTCCTTCCGAAGGTATAGGAAATGGCTGCATGTGATGAAGCGTCCGTATTATACCCGATTTGATTTTCGTAAAAATAATTATAGAATCCTATCTCGGCAGGATTGCCCG
>JAUUZM010000067.1 GCA_030589965.1 Bacteroides sp. | reverse complement strand
GATTTGTAAATGTGGCAGGAAGGGACACAAGGGGGTGCCAGGCAGCAGGTTTTGTAAACGTTTCGGCCAGGCAAACCCAGGGCGCCCAGCTGGCCGGCTTTGTTAATGTTGCCACTGCTTATACTAAAGGAACACAGCTGTCAGGATTTGTAAATGTAGCCGGACTTGGGACTGTTAATGCCCAGCTTACCGGATTTGTTAATTATGCCAATGAAATAAAGGGGGCTCAACTGGCGGGATTTGTAAATGTAGCGGGTAAGGTAAAGGGGGCCCAGCTGGCAGGATTTGTCAATGTTTGCGATTCCATTGATGGTGTACCTATTGGCTTTATCAACATTGTCAAAAAGAATGGGTACAGACATATTGACTTTTCAGTCAGTGAAACGCAGTATTTCAATTTTTCCTATAAAATGGGAGTGCGCCATTTATATAATATCTATAGTATAGGTAAACCTTCCGGACCGGGGAACCGATGGTTATTTGGATTTGGAATGGGTGGAGAAACAGATATCCGTGAGAATATGTCCCTTAATATTGAAGCCATTGTCAACCAGGAAATCTGGATTGCCGATTCAAGATCAAACAAACTTTTCCTCATCGACCGCCTTAACCTTCTGAACCAGGTCAGGGTGCTCTTTTCCTACAGGGCAAATGAAAAAGTGGAATTATTTTTTGGTCCAGGTCTGAATGTAGCTGTCGCAGAGACCAATCCTGATATCGGGTATTATCCCTGGCATGAAATCGGTCCTAACTGGGCCTTTGTGCAAAGGACCTATACGAATGCCTCACGAACAAATGTCAAAATCTGGTTTGGAATTACTGGTGGGATAAGATTATAAAAACTTGTCTTTCAGGATCAGGTATTTTTTTTTAATTTCGCTCCCTGTAAATAAGATTCCAATAAATCCATTCCAAATGAAAAAAACAATTATAATTGCCTTACTAGCAGTATTTACACTAAGCATATCTGCTCAGGATAGTGGTATCGGGGCTGGTTTAATCATCGGTGAGCCCACCGGCTTCAGTGCAAAATACTGGTTAAGCTCAAATGACGCACTGGATGCAGGTGTTGCATGGTCCATGACCAATAACTGGTTTCATGTTCATGCTGATTACCTTAGGCACTTCTTTGATGTTATTCCTGTTGAATCAGGCAAATTGCCTTTGTATGCAGGTATTGGGGCCAGAATTGGTTTTGGCAATGATATCGTTTTTGGTGTCAGGATCCCACTTGGGATAAACTATCTGTTCGCTGAATACCCAATTGATATTTTTCTTGAGGTAGTACCGGGAATATTGATTACCCCGGATACAAAATTTGATATGGGTGGAGGCATCGGTGTCAGATACTGGTTCTAAGAATTCCCATACACTTTAATTATATTATCCCTAAGCTTTTTTCCAGCCTCCGAGCTGAGATGATAGATATTCTCTGCAATCTCGGCCGGACTCACCCATTTTGAGAAATCCGAATCCGGCAGGGCTAAACGATTTTGTGGAGTATCAATGATACTGGGTATAATAACCGAGGCTGATATGTTTTTCGATTCAGCCGGTACATTTTATCGAAGTCCTCTGCACCCGTTTCCTCCAGGTTTCCCATGGCGAAGCCCCCAACCGTAAAAACAGCCATTTCAACCTGTACGAATTTGGAAAATACAGAAGATACAGTCTGTTCCACTATTTTCTCATCCAACAGATCAGCCGGAAATGATTTCACCAAATCTGTCTCAGTGATTTTTGGGACACTTCCAGGACTTACAACAGCAGCGATATTGAATCCCTGCTCCGAAAATTTCTGTCCATCGAATCCAATTAATAAACCCATATAAGTTATGGTATATTCTCAGATCTGCCAAAGTTTGAACACCGATTAAATTTTTTCCATTATTTTTAATGGTGTATTCATTCATAAGATAGCCAGATGAAAAAGAGCATCCTTCGTTACTTTCTCATGATACCAATCTGCCTGGTACTGACTCAGCAGGTAATGGCACAGAAAGCCGGACTAAAAAAAATTAGTAGGCCGGACCTTGAAACACATCTCACCGTACTTGCTGCGGATGACATGGAGGGCAGGGCGACTGGTGAGGCTGGACTAGACAGGGCTGCTGAATACCTCAGAACAGAGGCTGAAAAAGCCGGATTAATGGCTATTGATAAAGACGGTGACTATTTTCAGAATTACACCCTGGTCAACAAAAGCATGAACAAGGAAAAATCCTTTATTAGCGTATCTCAAAATAATGAACCAGGAACCCCAATGACACTACCCTTCTATGTAATGAACCCCGACACAAGTGTTATGAATCTAAGTGGAGATATCGTATTTGCAGGATACGGGATCCATTCGGAAGATGATGACTATGATGATTTTGAGGGGGTGGACCTGGAGGGTAAGATTCTCCTGATCATGAATCGTGGGCCTCTCAGCGAAGATGGAAAAGAGAATCTGCTTTCGAATCGTAATTGGAGAAACTCCGTGTCCTATAGGAATAAAATACCTACACTGGCCAGAAAAAAGCCCAAAGCGGTTCTCATAGTACTTAATCCTAAGTTAGGCTATCACTCCCTGGAATATTTATCACCCCGTTTGGCCAGGTATTGGAGTTCTTCCAGGTATGTAAAGGAATTGGGCATGGGCAGGAACTATTCAATGCCGGATATGGAAACCAAAATAATTTTTATCCATCGGGAAGTGGCTGAGGAGATACTGAAACCCTCCGGAAAAACCCTTTCGGAATTGCAGCTTTCAATTGATTCTGATCTAAAACCAAATTCATTCGAAATCCCTGATACAAAAATTTCCATTCAGGCTAACTATGAGATTATTGAAAAACAGGTCCCGAATGTTGTTGGATTTATTGAAGGCAGTGATCCAGAACTCAAAAAAGAAGTGATCATATATTCTGCACATTTTGACCATCTAGGTATCCGTAATGACGGTGAAATTTACAACGGAGCAGATGATAATGCCTCAGGTACTGCCGCATTGATAGAATTGGCCGACGCATTCAAGACCGAGCAGGATAAGCTGAAAAGATCCGTTATGATACTTTGGGTATCCGGTGAGGAGATCGGTTTATACGGGTCCAAATTCTATAGTGAATATCCTCTTATGCCACTTGAGAACACCGTAGCAAATATTAACCTCGACATGATTGGTACAGTCAGAACCGAAAGGGATAAAGGGATGATACATGGAGAACGAATATCTGTAGCAGGGATGGATACCATCGGATTAATTGGGGGACACCAGAGTTCGGACCTGATGGAGGTCCACCAGGAAATCAGTGAATCAGTCCACCTTTTTACTGACACCAGCCTGAATGATCCCAATCATCCCTACCGTTATTATTACCGCAGCGACCATTTTAATTTTGCAAAGAACGATATCCCTGTTCTCTTTTATTCCACCGGCATCCATGTGGACTACCATAAGGTGACGGATAATTATGAGAGGATAGATTTTAAAAAACTAAAAAAGGTTACAGAGCTCGCCTTCCTGGTTGGATACAAACTTGCCACTATGCCGGAAAGGATAAAAGTAGACAATCCTTTTTCGGAGTGGTAAGATCAGCTAAAGATTATTAAGCCTACAATGAATTTCAGAAGTCATGCTTGATCCGTCTGTAAACCAACGATTCTCATCCCGGACGGGACTCCTGCTTTCTGCCCTGGGAATTGCCGTTGGAACGGGAAATATCTGGAGGTTCCCAAGGATTGCAGCTCAGACCGGAGGAGATGAAGGAGCCGGGGCATTTATCCTGGCCTGGCTGGTTTTTCTGTTTCTCTGGAGTATTCCGCTGATCATTGCCGAGTACGCCCTGGGAAGAAAATTCAGGTCCGGTGTGATCGGAATATTCCTCCAGGCTGTTGGGAAAAAACTCTCCTGGATGGGGACTTTCGTGGCTTTTGTTTCCACAGCCATTGCCTTCTTCTATACAGTAGTAGTCGGCTGGTGCATATATTATTTTATGTATTCCCTCACTCATTCCCTTCCCAATACCACCCCGGATGCCATGGCTGTCTGGGATCAGTACCAGGGAGGGAACTGGCCATTCCTTTTTCATTCATTAGCAGTCCTCCTCGGTGCACTGGCTATCTGGAAAGGCATACGGTCCATTGAGAAAGTGAACAAAATCCTTATTCCTGTACTCCTGGTCATCGTTCTCATCTCTGTCATCAGGGCCATTACATTACCAGGGTCCGGGGCAGGAATAAAATATCTCTTTACCCCCCAATGGAGCCAGTTGAAAGAACCGGCCACCTGGCTTGCGGCTCTGACCCAGAACGCCTGGGATACCGGAGCCGGCTGGGGCCTCTTCCTCACCTACGCTGCATATATGCAATCCCGACACCAGGTCGTTAAAAACGCATTTATTACAGGGATCGGCAATAACACTGTTTCCATCCTTGCCGCTATAATGATTTTCGGCACGGTATTCTCCGTTCTGGGGAATGAGATGGGTATGAGCCAGGCAGAAACACTGGAGGTCATGAGAACCAGTGGTCCGGCCAGCACTGGACTAACATTCATCTGGATGCCCCAGCTGTTTGCCAGGATGGTTATGGGGAAACCACTTGCTATCCTGTTTTTCCTCGGACTAAGCTTTGCCGGTTTTTCATCCATCATATCCATGTTTGAACTATCCACAAGGGTATTGCTTGACACCGGACTAAAAAGATCACAGGCCATCGGAGTAGTTGTGGTAGTTGTTTATCTTCTTGGCTTACCCTCCGCACGTAACCTTAACCTGCTGAGCAACCAGGATTTTGTCTGGGGAATAGCGTTAATGATATCCGGAGCATTTATAGCCTTTGCTGTACTCCGCAGTAAAATACCTCTAATCGCCGCCGAAATAAACAGTATCCCAAAAGACTGGAAGGTGGGAAAGGCCTGGACAATTATTATCAGATTCTTTATCCCCATCGCCGCACTTGCACTCCTGGTATGGTGGATGTTCCTGTCCGCTACGGTTTTTGCCCCTGATGAATGGTATAATCCATTCAATCCCTACAGTGTGATGACCTGCCTTGTCCAGTTCACACTTGTGCTTACCCTTTTCATCCTCTTCAACCGGCTGATCATGCGGAAAATGAAAATCTGAAACAGGCAAATAACCACTTTTGCGCCATTTTGTCGTGCTCTTTGCAAAAAAACATGTCATTTTGTCATTATAATTATCATTTTTGTCGTGTCCTGGGTGCTGGCACATGGTTTGACTATTGGAAATCAGTACAACAACAATAATGTTTAATTAAAATAATGGAGGACAAAATCATGTTAGCAAGAATTAACAGAACGTACCCAGGTTTTATGGATGATTTTTTTGGATCGGATCGATATCCGAAACGTTACCACAACAATGGCTTTAAAAGCCTACCGGCTGTAAATATATCTGAGGGTGAAAATGAATTTACCGTCGAGGTTGCAGCACCCGGACTTGAGAAGAAAGATTTCAAGATTGATCTGGAGAATGATGTATTGACTATTTCTTCTGTAAGGGAGGACAACGAGGTGGACAATAAGGAAGAGAATAAAAAAGAAACCAATGATCAGTATACCCGCAGGGAATTTGCATACTCTAACTTCAGTCGTTCTTTCAACCTGCCGGATTCGGTAGATGCTGAAAACATTACCGCTGCCCACAAAAACGGAATATTGAATGTGAGCATTCCAAAAAAAGAAGAAGCTAAAGCAAAGCCTGCAAGACAGATTGCAGTTAAATAAATAGGCTTAGGTTTGTGTGAATTGAGAAGGCTGTTCCTGATGGGACGGCCTTTTCTTTTATTTATCAATTTCCAGGATGAGTTTATTCAGACGATTAATTTCGCCGGTTATGGAACTTGCTGAAAAGGTAGCGCCCGACAGGGCATTAACTTCCTCTCCGTACTGAATATTCGTTTCTGTATCCAGTTCGCTGAATTTTCTGAGCCATGCCGCTGAGGTTATCTGGCTGCCGTACTCAGAACGATAGGTAAGTACCCTTACCTCAAGCAATTTTTTATCCAATGAATACAATATCATAAAGTCGAATCGCTTATACCTCCCCAAGCCTGATGAAATTACGAGATATCCCTTAGGTTCCGATGATCCTTCACTGAACCTGAAAAGAGTATCCTGCACAGCGTAATATTCACTTTTTATATTTAGATCAATGGATTCAAGCACAAAATCATCCTCTCCCCCCCCATGTTTTTTACTCCAGGCCTTCTCAGAAGTTTTCACTGCCTTAGCAATAGTCTTGTCAGGGTATTGTCCCCCAAAAGCCTTTATGGGGAAGAGGGAGATCAGAACAAAAGAGACCCATAAAGCTGCCGGCATGAAAAGGTTCTGCTTCATCCCTAAAACATAAATGCGATTCCCATATTCATCTGGTTATTTCCATCACCCGCAGCATTCAGGAACCTCTGATAATCCATTTTAACTGCAACTCCCCGGGTAAACCAATATCCTAATCCAAGGGTAATATCTGTGCGTTCGTATGCATCATTAATGGACAAAGGGCCTTCCACTCCCATATGGGTATTATACTTTTCGTACCTGGCAAACGGAACCAGTTTCTGATCTCCTTTCCCCGATCCATGCAGCACATTTAATCCTGCTTCAATATAATATCCCAGCATGGAGGAACCGAGGTCAGAGCCGGTAAATTGGTTATACTGCATAGTATTGTTGATGCTATTATAAATCAGCTGACCTCTTAACTGCAGGCCTTTCAGATTATATCTGAAATCCACGCCGACCATAGCTGTTCCGACAAGTGATGAATCTGCTGTTGATATACCCTGGTTGTCGCTCTTGTCCAGCCCATGATAGAGTGTGGACTGTGACTTCCCAAAATATCCTGACACACCGATGTTCAGTCCAGGGATACCGAAATATTCCAGTTTCATGGAGAAATTTGGACTGGACATAATTGATTCTGCTCCTTTTTGTCTGCCTCCCCTTAGTCCATTCTTCCCATTGAAACCAGCACCATTATCGTATCCTTTAAAGCCGTTAATCACATATGCCTGGTATTTGAGAGAAGGCCCGGAAATGGTTCCGGAAATTCCGGCACCAATTTCACGCCAGGTGGTAGGGACAATATACTTATCTACATTTGGCCTTTCCACTCCGTTGAATGTGGAGGGTTCATGATACTCATTTACGATTCCCATAGGTATCAGCATGAGTCCCCCTCGCAAATTCATAAAATCATTCAATCTGTAATTAATAAATGCCTGTTCAACATAAACTTCCTTTACATGTTCGAATTCAATTTCGGTAATCATCTGGAGCCGGTCTGTAAAATGGTAACCAACAAGGAGCACCATCCGGTGGACATCAAGATTTCCGTTATACATCTTTCCATCACCAAAGGGCTGGTTATAGTCCACCTGCCCATATCCTCCAATAACCAGATTCCTGTCGCGCTCGTTATCCAATAATCTCTGGGCAGTATTTTGGGAGTTCGCAAGTGTTTGTTCCTGTATATCCTGGGCATTGACTGATAAAACAGTCAAAAGAGCCAATAGTAGTATTTGTATTTTATTGTTCATAATGCTTGTTTTTAGTCCAGCAAAAATAGACTTTTGTTTCCCCGGAAGGGGAATTGAAACCCTATTTATAAATCATTTAGAATTGCCAGATATGCGCTTTGTTCACATAAAGACTCCTGCAGGGGCAGTCCTGTTTCTCGTCCAGTATTCAGCCCTGGTTTATCTCATTATAAGCGGATCCCTTTACCCGGTGGAATGGTATACCTGGATACCTTATATTATGGGCTGGGGACTGGGTATCTGGGCACTCATTGCCATGGAAAGTCATAACCTGAATGCCGGTGCGGATGTAATGCCAGGCGCACAGCTTGTGAGGTCAGGGCCATACCACATGATTCGCCATCCAATGTATGCGGCAATTCTTCTGATCTTTATTCCGCTTGTTCTTACTTCAACATCCAATATAAGAATTGCAGTACTGTCCATTTTAAGCCTGAACCTTATTTTGAAGATCAGGTATGAGGAGAAGCGTTTGAGGAACAGTTTCGCTGAATATTCAGAATATTCAGCCGGAACATGGCGGCTACTTCCCTATGTTTATTAATTTTGAACATCAGTAATCCAAGCATGGAAAATTATCAATCCGACGAACATATAACCCAGGAACAAATAGAACTGGCCCGGTATGCCAAAGCCCTCAGCCACCCTGTCCGTATCTATATCTTAAAACTGCTCTCGGAGCAGGCCTGTTGTTACAGCGGTGACCTGGCAGAAATACTTCCCATTGCCAGATCCACCCTTTCACAACATTTAAAAGAATTAAAAAGGGCCGGATTGATTAAGGGAACTACCAGACCTCCGAAAATTATGTACTGCCTGAATGAGGCCGCCTGGAAAAAAACAAAGAAATATTTTTCCGATTTTCTTGATATATGATTCTATTTTAAGATATATTTCGTATTTTTACGAAATACTAAATGAATAGATTATGGAAACTCCTGAAGAAATTAAAAAAATGCTGCGGGACAAGTATGCCGGCATTGCGATCGAAAGTGAAAAGACAAGCGGTTCATGCGGTTGTTGCAGTAGCGAATCAATAGACTATTCCATCATGTCAGAAGATTACAGTAAGCTGAAGGGATATGCCCCTGAAGCTGATCTTGGACTGGGATGCGGGTTGCCAACCCAGCACGCATTTATCCGCCCCGGAGATACCGTTGTTGATATGGGCTCAGGTGCAGGCAATGATTGTTTCATTGCAGCCAGGGAAACCGGTGAAAATGGCAAGGTCATTGGTGTTGACATGACTGAGGTAATGGTTAATAAAGCAAAGGCAAATGCTGAGAAACTGGGCTGTAAGAATGTTGAATTCTACCTGGGTGAAATTGAAAATACCCCGCTTGAGGAGAACTCTGCAGATGTAGTGGTCAGCAATTGCGTGTATAATCTGGCCCCGGATAAATCTGCCGCCTTTCAGGAAACATTCAGGATACTGAGGCCCGGTGGGCATCTGAGTATTTCCGATATAGTTACGGATGGAAGCTTGCCGGAGACCCTTCTGAAAGAGGCCGAAATATATGCCGGCTGCATTGCGGGTGCATTGGTGGAAGATGATTACATGTCCATTGTAAAGCAAACCGGATTTTCTGATGTTACCATTATGAAAAAACGAAAGATTGAGCTGCCGGCAAGTTTAACGGATAAATATGGAGTGACTGATAAGTTCACAGGAGAAGAAGGAATCGGCATTTATAGCATCACCGTGTTTGCCAAAAAACCAAATGATATCAAATAACAGTAAATCCGGATGAGGGACTCAACTTTTGACCCTGAACTGGACAGATATGTAGATTCTATCGAATCGGAATTTGGTAACATTCCTGAAACCCGGATCCGGATACTGAACCATGCATCAGGTTTTCTTGAAAAGCAACTTGAATCAACCGGAATAGCTGAACTGGTATTTATCTGCACTCATAATTCAAGAAGGAGCCAGTTTGGACAGATTTGGACAGCAGTGGCAGCTGAGTATTATGGTCTACGTGGAATAAGATCTTTTTCAGGTGGTACAGAGGCGACCTCCTTTAATCACCGTGCGGTAGCTGCTGTTGAAAGGGCCGGCTTGAGAGTTGGCAAATCATCCGGTAATTCTGATAATCCTGTTTACCTGTTGCAACCCTTTGAAGGATCTTCTCAGATAAAAATATTTTCCAAAAGATATGATGACCCGGCAAATCCTGCCCTTGATTTCTGTGCAATTTTGGTTTGCTCAGATGCAGATTCGGCATGTCCTTATATACCCGGTGCTCTTGAGAGAATTTCTCTCCCTTACGATGACCCGAAAGAATTTGACGGCAGCTCCCGGGAAAATCTGAAATATGATGAAAGATGCCGTGAGATTGCGAGGGACATTCATTATGTTCTTGGCCTCCTCAGGTGATTCAAATCACCAAATCCAATAATTCAAATCACTCCGGCTCAACAATGCGTGCCTGCTGGTTTTGTAACTTGCTTTAAGAATCAGTCCACTGAATTTTGAAGAAAGATTTTTACATATTTAAATGCCTGAGGGAAATTCACAGGCAAAAGCAGATGCAGCTCATGGAGAATGTACGTAATAGTATCATTCTGATCCTCAACACACCCGGTTCCCTTGAACATTTCATGGTCCACACCAACCCGGACAAACTCCAGCTTATTTTTGACACAATTCTCGATCATGTGATTAATACTATTTTTAAAGGAAGTGTCGAAATAGGCTATAAACTTGGTAAAGAGGATAAAATCTCCTGCTACGTTAAAGAACCCCCGATGCCTGTTTACAAGCAGGCCAGATTTGAAAACAGATTTGAATCCGAGGCTTTATTAAAATCCAACATAACAAATTATCTCGAAGAAATGGGGGGTAATATGTGGATTGAGAAAACATCTGAAAATCCAAAAATTTTCTGGTTTTCAATGGATATACATCCACCTGGAATGAATGTGAACCTCACCTCGGTGAATCCGGCTTCCAATTCGACGCCGGATTGGAAAGACAAAACGGTCCTGATTGTTGATGATGTACATACCAATCTCTTATTACTGGAGAATATACTTTCCCCGACTAAGGCCCGGGTGATCAGCGTTGACAACGGGTTGAAAGCTGTTAACGCGGTAAAAAAGGACAAAACCATTGACATGGTCCTTATGGACGTGAGAATGCCTGTTCTTGATGGGTATGAAGCCACCCGTAGGATAAAGCGCATTATACCCTGGCTGCCGGTGGTGGCAATTTCAGCTTATGGCAGTTCATCTGAATCTCAAAATTGGAAAAATGCAGGATGCGATGCATTCCTTAGCAAGCCTTTGAATGCCAACAAATTAACCGAAACAATGCATGCCCTGTTTGAGAATGTTCCTGTTGAGGTGAAATAGCTTCCGAACATTTATTTTTTTAATTCAAAATTATATGTATTTTTGCATGCCCATTTAATAAAAGAGTCGT
>JAUUZM010000046.1 GCA_030589965.1 Bacteroides sp. | reverse complement strand
CTCGTATTGACCTGAGTGGCATTGATGTTATCAGGAAACTGATCATCCTTTCAAGGGAAGCCGGTTACAGGATTGAAGAAAAAGATGTCAGCGTGAGCCCCATCCTGCCGGATGAATGTTTTAAAGGTAGTCTGGATGATTTCTGGGAAACTGTGAGCCAATACGATGCTGAATTTGAGCAAAAAAGAAGTAAACTGGAAGAAATGAACAGAAAATGGAGATATGTTGCCCGTCTGAAAGATGGAAAAGCTTCAGTACAGCTTTCCGAAGTGGAAATGGACCACCCTCTCTATCCGCTTGAAGGAAGCAATAATATCATCATGATCACCACAGAAAGATACAGGGAACATCCGATGATTATCAAAGGTTACGGAGCTGGGGCGGAAGTTACAGCAGCTGGTATGTTTGCTGATGTTATCCGGATCGCGAATATTTAATCCATGGTAAAAAGGGTAAGTATATTTTCACCAGCCACGGTTGCTAATGTAGGACCGGGATTCGACATTCTTGGCTTTGCACTTAATGAGCCCGGGGATGAAATCAGTATAGAGATTTCTGAGAATTCCCATCACATTATCGAGAACAATACGGACATTAAAATTCCACTTGACCCGGTAAAAAATGTTGCCACTGTAGCAATTGATGCGATGCTGAACGCATTAGGAAGCAAAGCCAGATTCCATATAACGTTTAATCGAAAAATTCCTGCCGGAAGCGGAATTGGATCAAGTGCTGCAAGTTCTGCTGCTGCGGTTTATGCTGCCAACATTCTTCTTGGCAATCCATATTCTGAGACTGAACTCGTTCCCTTTGCAATGCAAGGGGAAAAAGCAGCCAGCGGGTCTGCACATGCGGATAATGTTGCTCCTGCCCTTTTGGGTGGCTTTGTTCTTGTCAGGAGTTATAATCCTCTGGACATAGTAAGGATATCCAGTCCGAAAGAACTCTACTGCAGTGTAGTTCATCCGAACATAAGCATCGCCACAGAAGACAGTCGCAAAATTTTAAAATCCAGCGTCCCCTTAAAAACAGCTATCACTCAATGTGGGAATGTAGCTGGACTTGTAACCGGACTTATTACTGAAGATTTCAGGTTAATCCGGGATTCAATGCATGATGTGATTGCGGAACCAATCCGCTCCTTCCTCATCCCCGAATACGACAAGGTCAAGAAAGCTGCTCTTGATTCCGGCGCCCTGGGCTGTAGTATCTCCGGATCAGGTCCATCCATTTTCGCCCTCAGTGAAAATTCAGAAATTGCATCAATAGTGGGAATTGCCATGAAAGATGTTTTTTCCTCCGCTGAAATTGGCAGTAATCTTTTTATATCACAGATAAATATGGGGGGCATGAAGGTCCTTGAATCAATCTGATGAATTACTACAGTACCGAAAATAATAATCTCAGACGATCCCTCAGGGACGCCGTCCTTGAAGGATTGGCTCCGGATGGAGGATTATACATGCCGGAAAAAATAGCAGTCATTCCGAAAGATCAGCTTCTTTCATTCAGAAAAAAAACATTCCAGGATATCTCCAAAGAAGTTGCAATCAGTCTTTTCCAGGATGACCTGCCTGAATCAGAAATAATCGAAATCACCGAATCTGCCATCAACTTCGACACTCCGCTTATTGAAGTTGAGAGCGGAGTATATGTCCTTGAATTATTTCATGGACCAACACTTGCCTTTAAGGATGTGGGGGCCCGGTTTATGGCCAGGATGTTGGGACATTTCACCAAAGGCTTAAATCGCGAAATTAATGTTCTTGTTGCCACTTCAGGAGATACCGGCAGCGCAGTAGCCAGTGGTTTCTTGAATGTAGAGGGAGTAGAGGTATTTATCCTTTATCCATCCGGAGGAGTAAGCGAACTCCAGGAAAAACAGCTAACCACCATGGGGGGCAATATTACTGCCCTTGAAGTTGCAGGGACCTTTGATGATTGCCAGCGCCTCGTCAAGTCCGCTTTCCAGGATCCGGACCTGACTGAAAAGATTACACTAACCTCAGCAAATTCAATTAACCTGGCCCGCTTCCTTCCCCAATCTTTCTATTATTTTAACGCCTGGGCAAGACTTCCTGAGCAGACTGAATTCTATGTCTCCGTTCCCAGCGGTAATTTTGGCAATCTTACGGCCGGTCTGGTCGCAGGAAGAATGGGTCTTCCCGTAAAACATTATATCATTGCTACCAATGTAAATGATGTTGTTCCTGAATATCTGAAGTCTGGTAAATTCAATCCGCGAGCATCCGTCCCTACAATTGCCAATGCAATGGATGTAGGCAATCCAAGCAATTTTGCCAGGATTCTTGATCTTTACGGTCATTCCCATAAAGAAATCAGTGATGCTTTGAGTGCATATGCCTATTCAGATGATAAACTGAGGCAAGGTATTGAGAAGGTTTACCGGGAAACCGGCTACCTTATGGACCCACATGGTGCAGCCGGTTACCTGGCCCTGCAGGAGTTCTCTCCGAAAGAACCTGGAATTCCAGGAGTTTTTCTGGAAACGGCTCATCCGGCAAAATTCAGTAAGACAGTGGAGGAAGTAATTGGCTCAGAAATAAGCATCCCGGATAAACTTAAAAAGGCATCAACCAAAGAGAAAGTGAGCATTCCCCTCGCTGCAGAATATTCTGAATTCAAAATTTTTCTGGAAGAAACGGCAAAATAACTGACCGGGCTATATTATTTGTCCCGCAAATATTTGGCCTATTTACTTATCTCCAAAATCCTGTCCACAAACATCATTGCTTGATTTGCACTTATCTGATGGTCTCCCTGAGTATTTGGGATGGCTGTGAGGTGAATGTTCAAAAAGCCAATAAGCTTTTGAACATTTACCGAACTAGATCACTCCCTGGTCCAGCATCGCATTTGCCACCTTAATGAAGCCTGCAATATTAGCACCCTTCACATAGTTTACATAACCATCTTCCTCGCGGCCATGTTCTACACATGCCAGATGAATGTTTTCCATGATCTCATGCAAGCGCCTGTCAACTTCACTGCGTTGCCAGTTGATTTTCATGCTGTTTTGCGCCATCTCCAGACCTGAAGTGGCAACTCCTCCAGCATTAGCAGCTTTTCCGGGAGCATAGAGAACCTTGTTTTCCTGGAGAACTTCAATAGCCTCTGGTGTACATGGCATATTTGCACCTTCACAAACACAAATACAGCCGTTTTCCACCAGTTTATTGGCATCTTCCTCGTTCAGTTCATTCTCCGTAGCACAGGGCAGGGCAATATCACACTTAACTTCCCAGGGGTGTTTGCCGGAGACAAACTTCGCGCTGTTGAAATCGTAAGAGTATGGTTTAATAATATCTTCATTTGAAGCTCGAAGTTCCAGCATATAATCAATCTTTTCACCCGATACTCCTTCAGGATCATAGATATATCCATCTGGACCAGATAAAGTTACAACCTTGCCTCCCAACTCAGTAACCTTGGAAGCAGCTCCCCAGGCTACATTCCCGAATCCGCTGATGGCAACGGTTTTTCCCTTGATACTCTCTCCCTTGGTTGCCAGCATTTCCTTGGTGAAATATACACAACCGAAGCCGGTCGCTTCCGGACGGATAAGGCTGCCACCCCAATTAATTCCTTTACCGGTTAGAACACCTGTATTCTCACGGGCCAGTTTACGGTACATCCCGTATAAAAACCCAATTTCCCTGGTACCAACACCAATATCACCAGCTGGCACATCGGTTGAAGGACCAATAAGTTTCCAAAGTTCCAGCATGAATGCCTGGCAAAAACGCATGATCTCAGAGTTGGATTTTCCTTTGGGATTAAAATCAGAGCCTCCTTTGGCTCCTCCCATTGGCAGGGAGGTCAGGCTGTTTTTAAATATCTGCTCAAAGCCAAGGAACTTAAGTATACTCAGATTTACACTTGGGTGAAATCTCAGTCCCCCTTTATACGGACCAATGGCATTATTAAATTGAATCCTGTAACCCAGATTTACATGAACATGTCCCAGGTCATCTTCCCATGGGACTTTGAAAATAAGGACCCGGTCGGGTTCTACGATCCTGTCAACAATACCAGCAGCTTCGAACTGGGGATTTGAGTTATAAATTTCTTCTATTGATTCGAGGACTTCTCTTACTGCCTGTAAATATTCCTGTTCACCGGGATGTTTTTTCTCCAGGTCAACCATTTTAATGTCAACGTTCATATCTGGAAGTTTTAGTTTTTATAAAAGTAACCTTATAAGATTTCGTTTTCAAAAAAAAACGTATGATTTAAATCATTGATTTTTATCAGGTTTACCGCTGATAATTAAAGGTTTATAGATCACACCCCTGTTGGTTTTTCCATCGATTTCAACCCTCAGGGATTCTGGAAAATGAATGTGTCTCAGGTATTCATCCTCAGCAACAGCCGGCAGCTCATCAAGAAAATCACTATTATAAAATCCATCATTGATAAAGGGATTTATCGTAAAATATCCTACCCGGAAAGAAGTAATATTTTGAAAAAAATGAGTGCCCTGACTAGGATCAATACGATAGTTCTCGAGTCCGGCCTCGACAATCACACGGGCAGCAGATATCTGTGTCCACTTTGTCGGAATCCCAAGCCATGGATCACTGGACCCCCACCTTCCGGGTCCAATGAGGATATAATTGGTATCCTCTTGAATGAATTTCTCATTGTAATTTTCGATGATCCTCGCGATCCTTTCTGAGTGGGAAGCATCAAATGAAGATGGTTTTACATAAACAATATCATTCAGCCCCTGAAACGATCCATTCCCCAGTGCAGATTCTGAATAGATAATTGTTTCCCCGGGATCTACATTATCCAGGTTAAAATTGATAAGCTGATCATTCAGAACGATGGGACGGATCTGAAGGAAATTGAAAATCGCAGGTTCCCCGGAAGGGGTATCCAGATTCACTGCAAACTCAATTTCGATAGGATTATTCATTTCCTTTTGACATATCTGCAGAAGATCTGACAGGATCTCGGCCAATGGTATCTTATTATAGTTCAGAATTTGTGAGAACGTAACCACAGGTGTCCCATTCCCATAAGTCCCGTCCCTTATCATCTCATTTTCAAAATCATAGGTTGAAGCCGCAAATTTAAAGGAAGCATCCTTCTCTGCCTTTTTAAATCTCATTCTAAACAAATTTGCACCGTCATCGACTGATGGAATAAAGCTGCCGGGGTCAAGGTTCACTGCGAGAAATTCCTTCTGTGTATCCCTTAATACCATCTCAGGAGAGGAAAGTTGTATCACTTTTTTCGGGAACTTTGGACAAAAACGCAGGCCACGGCCACCATCCATTAGATGTTTTCCCAAACCGTATGCAATTACTGCTATCCCATCCTCCGCCTTTTCAGGTTCAATAGGATAAAAATTGATTGACCTTGCAACGCCGGACAGTGTGGGGTAAAACCGGTCATCGTAACTGGAGCCACAAACCTCCTGGAGTATTATCCCCATTTTTTCCTCATCGATAACATTTGAGGTGGCTGTCATATAAGCCTTGCTACCCTTAAAAAAAACAGAAGCATAGACGGATTTAATGGCAGTGGACAAGAGTGCAACCATATGTTGCCGGTCATCCCGATCACACGGAACCATATACGTGGAATATATTCCTGCAAATGGCTGGTAATGTGAGTCTTCAAGCTTACTCGAACTACGAACTGCAACCGGGTTTTCAAGCACTTCTGTAAAGGCCAAAAGGTCTTCCGAAACCCAGTCCGGCAAGTTAGCAGCTAGAAAATGATTTAGGATCTCCTCATCGGGCAGGTCAAGCAAGGCCACATCATAGAGTTTGTTCTCAGCCATGAATTTATCAAAGATATCCGTGCTGAGAACAACTGTACGGGGAATAGTAACAACAACTTCAGGATATTTATTGAAGATCCGATGTTTGTCAATTACGGAATTTATGAAAGCCAGTCCCCTGGCCTTCCCTCCAATTGAATCATCTCCGATCCTTGTAAATACAAGGTACTCATCAAATTTTTTCTTCTCGAATTTTGCAATAATACCCCTGCCCTTGCTCAGACGATAATTCGCTATTGATTCGAATAGAAATTTCCGCATATCGTCGAGGGAGGAAAAATCCTCGCTTCTGACATATTTAAACATCTGGGCGACAGGAAATATAGCCCTGGCATTCAGCCACTTGGAAAAATCATTCCTCCCGCTGTGATGCTCAAGAACATTCTCAGGTATTTCAATTATTGCCTGCTGCAGTGCCTGAAGATCTTTTGCACGATGGATTTCTTCATGTGTATTCGGATCCTTAAACACAAAATCACCGAAAGCAAAATTATTCATAATGAAATCCGTAAGTTCTCCGGAAAGGTTTTTGGAATACTTGTGCATAAACCCAATGTTATGCTTTTGAGCCTGTGATACCATAGTATGGTCGGAGGACTGAAGCAGGAATGGCATAAATTCATCTTGACTCCGGACAAGCTTGCAAAACTTTATACCCATTTTTCCCTTACTGTGAGAATTGGCATTCTTTTTAAAATTAACATCAGAGATAATTCCAAGTAAATTAAATTTATACTTGGTATATATCCTGACTGCCTCATCCAGTGTCGTTGCCAGTAATACCTTCGGTCTGCCTCGCATCCTGAGCATTCTCTGGTGTTCATTGAGTGCTTCGAGGGCAAATCCTTTTGTCTGCTTTAGTATTACCTTATACAACACCGGCAGGTAGCTTGAAATATAACGGATGGAATCTTCAACAAGAAGTATTGTCTGAACTCCAACCGTTTCCACATCGTGGTCAGCATTCATTTTATCTTCGATCAGCTTAATGATTGCCAGGAGAAGATCGGCATTACCCAACCATGAAAAAACATAATCAACAGCGCTCATATCCTCATGCTGAAGCCGGACAGATACTTCTCTTGAGAAATGAGTAAGGATTACAATGGGGATTTCAGAATATTCAGATTTGATCAGCCTTGCCAGATTAAATGGGTCAACATCCTCTATATTCAACATTTCGATAACAAGGTCAATGCTTTGATCCTTTAGTATTTTAAATGCCTCACGGGCCGATCTGGCCTGAATAAAAACCGGGGGGTACCTGAGGTTGAGGGAGACATATTCATTAAAGATCTGTTCATCAATCCTCCCATCTTCTTCAAGCATAAATGCATCATAATTACTGCAGATAAGCAATACCTTTCCAATGCGTTTTTGCATCAAATGCTTAAAAGCAGTATGATTAAAATCTATATATTGACTGGTGATCTTCTTATGGTTGTTCATACTGTTTTACTACAGGAACATGGTTATTCCAGGTTATCAGAGAGGTTCGTTTTTTGCCATCCATAACAATGCACAGGGGTTCATCAAACTCCACATGGCGAATATACTTCTTATCGTTTATGACCTTTTGCATTTCAAGCTTTTCCCAATCAATATAGTCAGTTTGGGAGTCATGCTGGACAGAAAGGTAACCCACATTCATAGAGGTAACATTATGAAAGAAATGAGAACCCAGAGAAGCATCAAGAGGAAATTCCGGCATGCTCATTTCGACTATTACCTTGGCATTGGAAATTTGTGGCCATGTCACGGGAATACCAATAAACCGATCGCGGGTCCCCCATCTCCCCGGTCCGATAAGGACATACTTACGGTTTCTGTTTACAAGTTCTGCGTTAAGTTCTTCTATTTCGGGAATTATTTCCCTGGTTTGCGTTTTATTGAACATTTCCGGTTTTACGAATACCACATCCCTGATGTCATCAACTTTTCCATTTCCCATGCTTCTTTCAGCATAAAGCAAGGACTTGTCCTTATCTATCTCGTTAAGATCTATCTCGAAATCTTCAGCTGCCCCCACCAGGGGCTTGATCTGCAGTAAGTAAAAAGATGTCCTTCCCTGCGGGTCCTTTTCCAGGTCAACAGCATATTCAATTTCTGCCGGGGCTCCCAGGGCTTCCTTTACAAGGTTCAGAATCAATTCAAGGGTCTGAGCCAGGGGAGTATATTCATATTGAAGAATATCTGCAAAATTAACTATTCTCGGACCGTTTGAATCGAGACCGGCTGTTATCCGGTCATTATCCGCATCGTATACAGAAGCACAATGCTTCAATGTACCATGTCGTTCTGCTTCAGATATCTCCAGCCTGGTCAATCCGGCATCCTGTCCTCCTTCAAGCAGGTCCAGTTCTTTTTCTTCCATGTTGATGGCATAGAAGCTTACCTGGGATCCTTTCAATTCTTCACTGGGAGTATGATCCTGAAGCTTAGGGTATTTGGGTGAAAATCGGTATGCCTTTTCTCCTTCCACTACATATTGTCCCAATCCCAATGCAGAAACTACATAACCATCTTCCGGTTCCATATGCGCTATCGGGTAATAATTGTAAGACTGGGCAGTTCCGCTTATATGAGGATAAAAACAGTCTTCAAAAGGATTTCCGACCACTTCCTGGATCACCACCGCCATTTTTTCATCATCAATTCTGAAGTTAATGGCTTCAAAATAACTACGGGCGTTATCTGAAAAGATTGAAGCAAAAACAAGTTTAATAGCATCGGAGGCCTGCTTAAGACGTATATTGAAATTTATGTGGTTATTGGGTAGCAGGTAAGTTGCGAAAATG
This sequence comes from Bacteroides sp., assembly GCA_030589965.1. GTDB lineage: Bacteria > Bacteroidota > Bacteroidia > Bacteroidales > SM23-62 > SM23-62. The sequence continues at coordinate 3,989 of JAUUZM010000046.1, read as the reverse complement.
CCTGCAAAGGGTTGGGTGGTGCTATCTTCCAGAAGGCTTGACGAACGTACAGCAATGGGATTTTTCATTTTCTTCAGCAGGGTCCGGAGTTTTTTCTCCAGGGTATAGGAGAGATTGCTTTCCAGAAATACTTTTTTAACCTCATGGTAGTCCTCGCAGACATACACGAAATCATGAAGATGATTGGATTCCATAAACATGTCGAACTCGTCAGTTCCGATCACAAGAGTGATGGGTGTACGGATATGAATGGATGGAATAATTTCAGAAAAATTCAGGTTATAGATCAGGGTATTTATAAATGCCAATCCCCTGCCCTTCCCTCCCAAGGCCCCGGTGCCCAGGCTTACAATATTGGTTTCATCAAGCATAGCAGCCTCTTCGAAGGGAATTACCTGGCCAATATTTGTCTCATTTCTGTACTTACGGATCACAAATCTGAGGTATTTCCTGAACTCCTGGGGTTCAGAAAAGTCAGAAACATTAACGGGATGGATCATCTTGGCAATCTCAATCTCTCCCCTCGCCATCAGCCATAATGAGAAGTGATTACGCTTGCCATGGTATATCAAGGATTCTGAAGGAATGGTATCGATATGATTTTCGAACTCCCTAAGGGTTTTTGCCACCGCAATCGTCTTGCCGCTTGAGTCTTTATAAACAAAATTACCGAAACCAAGGTGGTGCTTGATAAAACTTTCAATATCCTGCATCAGGGTTTCGGAATTCTTATTGATAAAAACTGATTTTAGCTCAAATGCCCGGTGGGAATTCTGGGTATCAAAGGACTGGATAACCGTCGGTAGATCCTTAAACTTTTTCCTGACCTGCCTGACCAGCCGGAATCCTGCCTCATCATCCATCTTTGCCGCACGGGGATACTTCACATCCGTTATCAGGCATAAGAGATGTTCCTTGTATCTGTCAAAAATATCAATTGCCTGCTCATAGGTTGTTGCCAGAAGGATCTTTGGACGGGCCCTCAGCCTTAAAACCTTAAAAAGATCATCCGTACTTACATCTTCAATGATACGTTTGGTCTGCTCCATCACATTATTGTAAAGGAGCGGCAGATACCTGGAATAATACTCCTCAGAATCCTCCACCAGAAGAATCACCTTAACCAATCCGATCCGGGTATCATTTTCAACATTTACCTGATCTTCAAGCTGTTCTATCATGGCAAAAAAGATCTTGCTATCTCCGTTCCAGACAAATATCCGGTCAATAATATCAAGGTACAAGCGGTTTTCCTTAAACCGGGTTACCTCATTATCGTTATTGAGGAGGACATAAATGGGTATGTAGGGAAATTGCCTCTTGACCTTGCTGGCGATCATGATGGGAGTGGAACGGTCGCTACCAATCATAAATATTACCAGGTCAAAATGCTTTGATTCCATTTGGACAAGCGCTTCCTCATAGGATGACACCCCGGTTACCCTGGGCATTGAAGTCAGGTTAAGTTGATGGTACTCACCCAAAATATGTTCTGAAAAATGTCCTTCTTTCTCAATACTGTATGCGTCATAGAGGGTTGCAACGAGGAGGATTTCCTTAACCTTAAATGGCATCAGATCATGGAAAACATCCCTGTTGGCATTCTGTTTGTTCAGAAATTTCTGTAATAATTGTCTGGAGCTGATCCGGGGTTCACCTGACTCGCTTATTTCAGATCTACCCTTTTCCTTATCCCCTGAGTTCTGGAATATCTCCCTTGCTTCAATGCTGTCAATGAAATTAGCAATGATACTGCAGAGGTTATTAATGAGATCCCGCTCTTCTTTCAGGAAAGGACCCTCGTCAAGATCCCTGAATTTCTGGAGATAATATATTTCAATTGAACCTTTTTTCCCACTGACTGTATGAAAATCCTGGCTCTGACACCAATTGCTCGTTGCAAAGTTCCGGGAACGGTATTCTTCATCTTCGAAAACGATCCTGGCTACGGTCCTTTCAGGATATTGCCATGCATCCGGGAGTATCTGTACAACTTTACGAAGTGTTTCAGCAGGAGATTTACCTTCTTTAAGGATCTGTGTGGTCCGGTTAATGCATGCCAGTTCTTTTAACCGCTCTTTCTTTTCAGCGATGATCCTTTCGACCTCTCTATGATCCTTTTTCTTCGCCATGACCGAAATTCCTGATCTATGTAAATATACTAAAAAGGCCGGCCCTTCCGGGACGGCCCTTTCTATATCTGGATTTCCTTGTGCTAATCAACTTCGAAGGTGTTGCCGGAACGCAGCAAATCATTTACATTTTTAATCTTGGAATTCTTGCTGGCGTTTTCCACCTGATCAACGAGCATACTTTCGAAAACTTTACTTTCACATGCCCGAATAACTCCCATGGCAACCGGAAGTTCAGGCAGGCTCATCCTGGCAAGCATATAATGCATGGTATCATCCGGAACTTTCTTATCATGAATCAGGATATCATCAATGGTATAGCCATCCTTGCCCAGTGTTACGGCCTTAATTTTACCCTTTTCAAGTACCAGCCCCTTAGCTTTATCTTCTCCAAACAGCATTGGCTCTCCATGCTTTAAATAGATCTGGTGTTCCGCCCTTACTTCCTTACCAGTGATCTCATTATGAACCTCATTGGCAAAAATGATGCAATTCTGGAGTATCTCAACTAATGATGTCCCTTTGTGATCTGCAGCCTTAAGGCATACTTCCTTCATCATTTTTGGCTCCGTATCCACCACCCTGGCAAAAAACGAACCCTGGGCTCCCATAGCCAGCTCTCCAGGCATAAATGGATTCTCGATGGTCCCTTCAGGGGATGTTTTTGTAATTGATCCGAGAGGTGTAGTTGGAGAGTACTGTCCTTTGGTAAGACCGTAGATCTTATTATTAAAAAGGAGAATATTCACGTTAATGTTCCTTCGCAGAATATGAATAAAATGATTTCCGCCTATGGCCATCATGTCTCCATCCCCGGTGACTACCCAAACACTCAGGTTTGGATTGGCAATCTTTATACCTGAGGCTATAGGAGCGGCTCTACCATGCATACCATGTACGCCATATGTATTTATGTAATACGGAAACCTGGAAGAACATCCAATACCAGAAACAAATACGATTTTTTCCTTTTCCACCCCGGTTTCCGGGAGGACACTCTGGACGGTAGACAACACGGAATGTCCTCCACATCCTGCGCACCATTTGACAGGATTGGGAACCTTGAAATCCTGCTTAGTCAGCGTTCCTATATTCAGATTTGAATCGTTCATGATAATTCCTCCAGTATTTCTATAAATCTCAGTTTTAATTCCGATATCATAAAAGGTAATCCCTGTACCTTATTTAGTCTCAGATATTCATACTTAGGATACTTCATCGTAAGAAAATCAGCAAATTGTCCGAGGTTTTGTTCACAGACAATTCTCTTTTTATACCCCTTGAGCACATCTTCAGTATTCTTTGGAAGCGGCCTGATATAATTAAATTGGGCAAGGCTGATTTTATGACCCTCTTCCTGTAATTCTTCAACTGCAGTGAGGAGTGTTCCATAGGATCCACCCCAGCCTATCACCAGCAAATCTCCCTTATCCTTGCCAATAATCTCCTGATCCGGAATAAAATCTGCAACTTTTTCTACCTTGGCATCCCTGAGTGTTACCATGACCTGGTGGTTCAAAGGGTCATGTGAGATAGCACCAGAAATATCTTCTTTCTCCAATCCACCAACCTTATGTCTGAGTCCAGGTTGTCCGGGCATGGCCCAGGATCTTGCAAGGGTTTCAGGATCACGATAATACGGCTTATAATCAGGATCATTGTCCTTCACATACGGAACTTTGATTTCCGGCAGGTCATTAACATCCGGGATATGCCATAGCTCAGACCCGTTTGCCAGATAGCCATCTGTCAGGAGGATCACCGGTGTCATATGTTCAATGGCAATCTTACAGGCCTTGTATGCATAATCAAAACAATCAGCAGGAGTACTTGCTGCTAAAACAACAACCGGACTTT
>JAUUZM010000015.1 GCA_030589965.1 Bacteroides sp. | reverse complement strand
TATCGTATGCCCGGCATGAGAGATCCGGATGCATATGCTCTGGGCATGTTGCAAACCCTGCTTGCTGGGGGACAAAGCTCCCGTTTGTATAAATCACTTGTTGACAACCAGCAACTGGTCATTGAATCCAGCGCCATCCCACTTACCCTTGAGGATGCTGGTTTGTTTATTATATACGCCATTGCCAATATGGGCATATCCCTTGAAGATATTGAAGCTGCTATGGATAAGGAGATTCAGAAGGTTGTTAATGAAGGATTGACGGACAGGGAGTTCCAGAAACTTCAGAACCAAACTGAAAACGATTTTATCAGCCAGAACACAAGCATGGCAGGAATCGGTGAAAATCTGGCGAGTTATTATACTTTTTTCAGGGATCCTGGATTAATAAACACTGAAATTGACAAATATCTTGCTGTTACACAGGAGGACATTGTGGCGGTTGCAAAAAAATACCTTGTCCCAGAAAACAGGGTAGTGCTTCATTACCTCCCAAAAGACCAGGAACAATAAAATACATAACATGAAATACAAATCTATTCAACTCGCTCTCGTCCTGATTTTTCCTACTTTTCTGTCCGCACAGATTGACAGAAGCTCAGCACCTGAGCCAGGACCAGCACCTGAAATAAAGATTGGAGAATACAGTTCTTTTGAATTAAAAAACGGACTTAAGATTTTTGTCGTTGAAAACCACAAAATCCCAAGAGTTACCTACTCCCTTGTACTTGACATGGATCCCTTCACCGAAGGGGACAGCATCGGTTTTGCCTCCATTGCAGGAAATCTTCTCGGTACAGCTACCACCAGCCGCAGCAAAGACCAGATCGATGAAGAGGTCGATTTTATTGGAGCATCAATCAGCACTTCGTCGGGATCCATTTATGGTGCTTCACTTAAAAAACACAATGAAAAACTGCTGGATCTTATGTCTGATATTTTGCTGAACCCTGTTTTCAATCAGGAAGAGCTTGATAAGATCAAGAAGCAGACTGTTTCCGGACTTGCTTTCAATAAAACAGATCCATCTTCCATTTCCGGTATTGTTAGCAGTGTTCTTTTATATGGGAAAGACCACCCCTATGGGGAAGTAAGCACTGAAAAATCTATTGAATCGGTTACCCTGAAAATGTGTGAAGATTTTTATCACAGCTATTTTAAGCCAAATATCGCCTACCTGGCGATTGTTGGAGACATAAACCTGAAGGAGGCCAAAAAACTAACAAAAAAATATTTTGGCTCTTGGGAACCCGGAGATGTGCCAAAACATTCTTATGATACTCCTTCGGCCCCGAATGAAAGGAAGGTTGCCATTGTTGACCGTCCACATGCGGTTCAGTCTGTAATTAAGGTAACTCATCCGGTAATTTATACCGTCGGCATGGAAGATTATGTTAATGCCCGGGTGATGAACCTAATGTTGGGGGGTACTTTTGCCCGCCTGGATCAAAACCTTCGGGAAGAACATGCCTATACCTATGGCGTTAACTCCTCTCTTGGGCAGGATAAGTGGATAGGTAATTTTTCCGTCGGAACAGATGTAAGAAATGAGGTTACTGATTCCGCTGTATACCAGATCCTTTATGAAATTAAGAAGATTCAGAAAGAAACAGCTCCCCTCGAGGAGCTTGAAAAAATAAAAAACTATATGTCCGGTACCTTTGCCCTGGCCCTGGAGCGACCTGCAACGGTGGCTCGTTTTGCGCTGAATATAGTGAGATACAATCTTCCGGAAGATTACTATGCCAATTACCTGAAATATATTGCAGAAGTAAGTCCCGAAGATGTACAGGCAGCCGCAAAAAAGTATCTACAACCTGAGAATTGCCACATCCTTATTGTTGGAAAAGCAGATGAGGTTCATGGCGGACTTGCTGAGTTTAGTCCTTCTAAAACTGTTGATTACTATGATGTAGAAGGCAACTGGATTGATCCGGCTGATATGGTCAGGGAGCTTCCAGAAGGAATAACCGCAGAAAAGATAATTGAAAAATCTCTTGAAGCCACGGGAGGCAGATCAAAACTTGAGGCTATATCTGACATGCGCATTCATATGATCATGGAGACCCAGGGAATGAAAATTGATGCGGAAATGATACGCAAGGCACCTGACAAATTCTTAATGAGTATGAAAATGGGCGAAATGCTTATTAATAAAACATTGTTTGATGGTGTGGCAGGAAAAAATTCCGGAATGCAGGGTGAACAGGTACTTGAGGGTAAAGAGCTTGAAAACCTGAAGATTCAGGCTCAATTAATGCCGGAACTTGACTACAAGGGAAACGCTTATTCAATAAAACTGTTATCCATTGAGAAAACTGACAATATAGATGCCTATAAGCTTGAAATAACGGATCCTTCAGGTCAGGTGGGCTATTCCTATTTCAATGGTATTACCGGACTAAAGATCAGGGAGGAAAAATCTGAAGAAACTCCTGACGGTCCCCTGTTACAGATTACCACTTTTGATGACTATAAGGATGTGGATGGAATTCTCTACCCCCATAAAATGACCATTATCACAGGTCCCCAGACAATATCTGCCACCATTGAATCGGTCGAGATAAATACCGGTATCGACGATTCGGTTTTTAAATAGCCCTCATGCGAGCTGTTATACAGAAAGTCCTGAAGGCTTCTGTTTCTGTTGGCGAAAAGATAAGCACAATAGAAACAGGACTTTTAATCCTTCTCGGTATCGAGGAAAGTGATCTGACAGATGACATTGAATGGCTTAGTGGAAAAATTGCCAGGCTTCGTATTTTTAAGGATGGGGATGGGGTCATGAACATGTCCCTTCAGGATGTTGGTGGCCAGGCAATGGTAATCAGTCAGTTTACCCTTCATGCCAGCACAAAAAAAGGAAACCGGCCTTCCTATATACGTGCAGCCAAACCTGAAGCAGCTATTCCCCTCTACAAAAAATTTATCAAGCAGCTTGAAACAGATATTGGGCAAGAAGTAAAAACCGGTGAATTTGGTGCATATATGCAAGTATCCCTTATAAACGATGGGCCCGTAACCATAATCATCGATACAAAAAACCGGGAATAAGCTTTTCTGGCCCTTCGTTCCCGGTATCAAGGACAAACTTCCAATCCCCTCCGGCTTGTTTTTTCCAGATGCTCACATAATTACCATGTTGTGTGCTGCCATCTTCTTTAAAAGTCATCGTATAATAACCATAGGTATATCCCAGGTCCTTCATCAGATGATGAATTGCAGCCAAGTAAAAAGAACCTGACAATATAAAAGAAGTTCGTTCTCATTCTCATAATTCAGGAAGGTTTGGTAATTTTGTGCATCTGCAGGTAAGTTAAAATATCCCTTGAATAATATCCAACCATGAATAATTCAAACAGTATGAGCGCGGAAAGCATTATTTCCCAACTCGAACAGATAAAGTCTAAGGAATCCATCCCAAAGTCTCTTGATAATCTGAAATTGATATTCAGCCTCATCGATCTTACCAGCCTGAATACCCAGGATACGGGTCGACAGATTGAGACCATGTGTCTCAGGGTAAATGAATTTTCAAAAAAATTTCCGGGGATGGATAATGTCGGGGCCATATGCGTTTATCCCTCTATGGTGCCAATCGTTAGGAAATATCTCTCTGATGATAAAGTTGGCATTGCTTCAGTCGCTGCCGGTTTCCCTTCTTCCCAGACCTTTCTTCCGGTTAAAGAACTTGAGGGTAAAATGGCTGTTGAGGCTGGAGCTACAGAAATTGATATTGTAATCTCTGTTGGAAAATACCTTGAAAATGATCTTGAATTCATGAAATCAGAGATAAGTCATATTAAAAAAGCTGTTTCACCTGCAAAATTGAAAGTAATCCTGGAAACAGGTCTTCTACCCACTCCCGGTGATATATACAGGGCATCAATGGCCAGCCTGGACTCGGGTGCAGATTTCATTAAAACATCAACAGGCAAGGTACAACCAGCAGCCACACATGAAGCTGTTCTGGTTATGTGCCATGCAATAAAGGAGCACTTTCAAAAAACTGGTGTAATGGCCGGAATTAAACCTGCTGGTGGTATAGGTACTGCTGATCAGGCACTTGAATATGCCAGCATCATCTTATCCGTTCTGGGTGAAAAATGGCTTAATCCCGGATTATTCAGAATTGGGGCCAGCCGGCTTGCAAATCAAATTCTCTCCGAAATAAGTCAGCTTGAGTCAGGGAATACATCAGGAGTCAATTATTTCTAAAATACCTTTTAGACTGAGAATTATTATCTTTGTCCCCTGTGAATTCAACCTACTTTTTCCTTCAGGATACCATTGCCGGGACCAATTCAGATTCTGCGTCCAGTATTAAGAAATTCAGCACATCTGAGGTTGATGATATTTTCCTGGCAATGGAAAGAAAAGAAAGAGAAATGGATTCCATTGCCCGTGTAAAAGCCTACCGGGTGTATCTAAGGTCGATTGAGGAAAATGAAAATGAAGGATTTGACACCTCTGCGGTTCCATACAACTTTGCAGAGGATGTATTTATCCCTGTGCAAAATCCCTTGCAAAAATTTACGGAAAGTTACTATTCTGAAAAAGACACTACGAAGCCTGTTTTATATGAACCGGAGACAGCTTCCGGATTTAACACAATCACTGAGACTTCCCCTGCGCCACAATCCCACACAGAGCCCTCACACGATCTGCGTCCCGATTGGCTGATGGGAATAATCATTGGATGCCTGGTCCTGCTTGCGTGGCTTAAATTGTTTTATAATAAATTTTTGGATCAGACGATTCAGTCAGTTGCTAATTTCCAACTCTCAACCAAGCTTCTACGCGATCAGAATATATTTTCCCGCCGGGTAGCTTTCATTCTTAATATCAATTTTATTCTATCAGGCTCAGCATTTATTTACCTGATGCTGGGATATTTTCATATTCAGTTTTTTCTTGTAAGCGATATTCTCTCTTACTTTATCTATGCTGGTGTTCTTACTGGTTTAATGGTACTCAGGTACCTGACTTCACATTTGATTGGTCATATATTTAACCGGCATTCTGAATTCAGTGAATACCTTCATCAATTATTGCTAATTCAGAAAAGCCTGGGTATATATTTGCTTATTCTTATTATCAGTATTGCCTATATCCGGGAAGATTTACGTATTTATCCAATATATTTATCTGGCCTTATAGTCCTTGCTGCCATTGTAATCCGAGCTGGTAAAGGATTAAAAATTGTACTTAATAATAAAGATATTTTAATTTTTTATTTGATTTTATACCTTTGTACCCTTGAAATTTTACCCTTGTTGATCTTTTACAAGTTTGTTTCTTCATCGGTACAGGTAGGATAGGATTAAAAGAAAGTTTCATGAAGATTAAAAAAATACTTGTTTCCCAACCAAATCCGGATAACGGAAAATCTCCATACTTTGATCTAGCTGACAAGAACAATCTGCAAATTGATTTCAGACCGTTCATTCATATAGAGGGGATCCCCGGCAAAGAATTCAGGCAGGATCGTATTGACATTCTGGAACATTCAGCAGTTATTTTTACAAGTAAAACTTCTGTTGATCACTTTTTCAGGATATGTGAAGAGCTTCGCATTACTGTTCCTGACACGATGAAATATTTCTGTATCTCTGAGTCTACTGCATATTATCTTCAGAAGTATATCGTATATAGAAAACGAAAGATTTTTTATGGTAACGGCAGATTTTCCGACCTGATGGATCTGATCAATAAGCACAAGGATGAAGCCTTCCTGGTTCCTCTTTCAGACATTCATAAGGCAGAAATTCCAAAAACCCTGAAAGACCAGAAAATAAAGCACACAAAAGCTATTATTTATCGTACCGTTTGCAGTGATCTTTCAGATCTGCCTGTAACTGATTATGATATGCTTGTTTTTTTCAGTCCATCCGGAATTAAATCACTCCAGCAGAATTTTCCAAAATTTAAACAGAATGGCATTAAAATTGCATCCTTCGGAAACACCACTGCCAGTGCCGTCGAAGATGCCGGTTTCAGATTAGATGTAAAGGCACCCATGCCTGAAGCACCCTCTATGACAATGGCATTGGACATATTCATTAAAACACACAATAAAAATTTGAAAAAGTAATCTTTGCGTAACTTAGTGGATCAATTCCTCTCTGGATATTATGACCACTAACTATACATTTGGCAAAGAAGAACGTTTAAAAAGCAGTCTGCAAATCCAGGAACTGCTTAAAGACGGTCAGTCAATTTCTGCATTTCCATTTAAAATTTTCTGGGGAGAGTCTGAAGATCCCCATCAAAAATTTCCTTCCAGAACAGCAATTCTGGTCCCCAAGCGAAAATTTAAAAGGGCGGTGGACAGGAACTATATGAAAAGAAGAATAAGAGAAGCCTTTAGACAGAATAAAAATCTGATTTATCAACCTCTTCAGGAAAGAGATTTGAATATCAAAATAGTCATTTTGTTACTGGCAGATGAATTTATATCTTTCGACAGGTTGGACACCGGTATACGAGAATTACTGGGCAAACTGGCTGATAAAATTAAATAGCATTATGGCTTCCCGGATCATTGTTATTCTTTTAATTATCCTTCCCATTCATGGGCATTCCCAGGTGTTGGATACTATGTTTTTTGATGCTAATTGGGAACAGGCCACCAAGCCTGATGCTCATTATTATCGATATGTATCCATTGATACCTCTGGTGAATTTCGTTTTCTTGTGGAAGACTATTTTCCGGGAGGACAAGTACAAATGACCGGCACTTATAAATCAATACGGCCTGATAACAAGGACGGACATTTTACTTACTGGTACGAAGACGGGAAAAAGCAAATGGTTTGTTATTACAGAGATAACTCCCTTCACGGTACTCTTCAGGAATGGTATGCTTCCGGAAAACAGGAATCGTACCAGGAATTCAGCAATGGTGCTCTTAATGGTGATTTCAAATCATGGGATGAAGAAGGCAACATGAAGCTGAAGGCCTGGTATAATAACGGTGATAAACATGGGAATTTCCAATCCTTTTACCCTAATGGGCAGATGGTGAGAAATGATTATTATGAAAAAGGAAAACTCCAGGAGGGTCATTGTTTCTCCGAAAATGGAGAGTCTATTGAGTATTTCCCATATGTACTGATGCCAAGGTTTCCCGGGGGTGCAAGCAGCCTGAGAAGTTTTGTTGAAGAGGAATTAAAATACCCATCAGAAGCGAAAAAAAGAAACATTGAGGGAGCTGTACTCATCCTGTTTACCGTCGACGAAAATGGATCCATTAAAAACCCCAGGGTGGTAAATGGTGACCGTGAATATTTTAACCAGGAGGCAATCCGTGTCGTAGAAAAATTTCCTGCCTGGATCCCAGGAGAAGTAGACGGAGTTCCCTCACCTATACAGGTTAGTGTGCCTATAGAATTCCGCCTGCGATAAATGTAAAAAATAGTTAAAAAGCCCTGGTTACAAACCTTTTGATCTCTTTATCCGTTATTATCCTGTATATTTGTTTTTTCATAATTCAGCATGTTTTCCTATGAGTAGAAAGAAGATTTCAAAAAAGCTCAGAGTACTGGCAATAATTGTATTGTTTACAGGTGGTTCAATTGTATTCATTTCCTCCTCAAACGATGATTTTAAGCTTGTTAAGAGCCTGGAGATATATTATTCTCTTTTTCGGGAACTTAACCTCTTCTATGTAGACGAAACAAATCCTGAAAAACTTGTTGAGAACAGTATCAACGGTATGCTTAAAGAGCTTGATCCGTATACAACATATATTCCTGAATCAGATCGAGAAAACTTTAATTTTATGACCACCGGTGAATATGGGGGCATTGGTTCGCTTATAAGAAGAAGCGGTGAATATGCCATTATCGCCGAACCCTACGAAGGATTTCCTGCGGCAAAAGCCGGACTTATGGCAGGAGACACCATCGTGTCCATTGATGGAAAAGAAATGAAGGATATGGAGATTCGTCAGATAAGCGAAAGTCTTAAAGGTAAGCCCAATACCCCTCTCACATTAAGCATTCGCAGATACGGACACTCAGATGCTATGGAAATATCCCTGGTCAGAGAAAAGATCACCATCTCCAATGTTCCATATTACGGTATGCTTAATGAGCATATTGGATATATTCGTCTCTCCAACTTCACAACAGGTGCAGCCAAGGAAACTAAGTCTGCCCTTCTTGAACTTAAGAAAAATCCTGGCTTTGAGGCAGTTGTTCTGGACCTTAGAGGGAATCCCGGGGGACTCTTAATTGAGGCCGTGGATATTGCAAATATCTTTGTAAAACAGGGTCAGGAAATTGTTGCTACAAAGGGTCGTGTCAAGCAATGGGATCAGAATTATCGCACCCGTCATGCACCGGTAGATACGTCTATTTTTGTTGCGGTCCTTGTCAGCAGGGGTTCAGCTTCTGCTTCCGAAATTGTTGCTGGTTCTCTTCAAGACCTTGACCGGGCTGTTATCATAGGTCAACGGACCTTTGGAAAGGGACTTGTACAAACTACCCGAGAACTCAGTTATAACAGCAGGCTAAAGGTTACAACAGCAAAGTATTATATTCCTTCAGGACGTTGTATTCAGGCCCTGGATTATTCTAAACGCAATGAAGACGGCAGTGTAGGAAGCATTCCGGATTCCCTGATTTCAGAATATCAAACCCGTAATGGAAGAACCGTTTATGATGGCGGGGGAATACAGCCTGATTTTAAAACGGAACCAGAACTTCTTAGCCAGATCAGTATTGCTCTGTTGACAAGGAATGTAATTTTTGATTTTGCCACCATGTACGCAGCTGAACACGAAGGAATTGGAACAATCGAAGATTTTAGTCTGTCAACTGAAGAGTATAGTTCATTTAAAGAAGTGGTCTCATCCAGAGACTTTACCTATGAAACACGTAGTGAAGAATCCTTGAAAAAGCTTATGGAAACAGCAAAACGTGAGAAGTATTTCGAATTAGCTGAAGAAGAATTCAATGCCCTGGAAAGCAAGCTGGCGCATAATGATGAAAAAGACCTTGATAATTTCAGCGATGAAATATTACAGCTTTTAAAAGAAGAAATTATTGTTCGTTATTATTATCAAAAGGGAAGAGTACAGGCCTCCATTGTAAATGATCCGGATGTGAAAAAAGCCCTGGAAGTGCTGGTTCACCCTGAACTTTATCTGAGCACCCTGAAGGAAGCTCCCGAAAAGATCCATGCAAGGATGGATTCAAAAACAAAATAGAATATTCCTCATCCTCCTGGTGCAGGAGGGATTAGCGCTATACTATCTCCCCCTTTGATTTCGATATCTCCATGAGAGATGACCCCGTTAATTGCGACGACAAAATTCATGTCCCTTAAAGATGGATGCATTCCTCTTATCGTTTCCAGTACCAGCAGGGAAGATCCTGCCTCAGAAATAGACTCTGATTCGATTCCTGTTTTCTCCACCAGTATGCCCTGATAATTAATTTTTACCTTCATATTTCCCTTAATTAATGTGCTTCCAACCAATTATTTCCAGACCCATGGTCCACAATAAGCGGAACAGATAATTCATATGCACCTTGCATTTCCCGTATTACCATTTCCATTATTTCCTCCATCTCGGGTTTGTATACATCAAATACTAGTTCATCATGGACCTGTAGGATCATTTTGCTCTTTTTGCCAGTTTTTTCCAAATCTTTTTGAATCCGGATCATGGCAATTTTAATAATATCAGCCGCAGAACCCTGGATGGGTGCATTTACTGCATTTCTTTCTGCGAATCCCCTTACTACAGCATTTCTGGAAAGAATATCCCTGAGATATCTTCTCCGGCCCAGCATGGTTTCAACATATCCTTTTTCACGTGCCGATGCAATGCATTCTTCCATGTATTCCTTAACTCTTGAGTATGTTGCAAAATAACTGTCTATCAGCTCTTTAGATTCTTTCCGAGGAATATTCAAACGTTGTGAAAGTCCAAACGCAGATATCCCGTATATAATACCAAAATTTGCCGTCTTTGCTTTCCCTCTCTGCTCTCGGTCAATGTCTTCCATAGGTATGTTAAATATCTTAGAGGCCGTTGCAGTATGTATATCTTCTCCCTTCCTAAATGCCTCCTGCATCAATGAATCTTCACTCATATGGGCCATCAATCTTAATTCAATCTGGCTGTAGTCAGCAGAAAAGAAAACATGATCCTGGCTTCTGGGAATAAATGCTTTTCGAATTTCCCTTCCACTTTCATGGCGGATAGGTATGTTTTGCAAATTTGGATTATTTGAACTTAATCTTCCAGTAGCAGCGACGGCCTGATTATAGGAAGTATGTATTAATCCGGTACGTGGGTTTATCATCCTTGGTAAAGCCTCCACGTAAGTTGACAGAAGCTTTTTCAGGGTCCGGAATGCAAGGACATTACTGATTACCGGATGCTTGTCTACCAGCCTAATTAACACATCTTCTCCGGTCGAATATTGCTTCGTTTTGGTTTTTTTTGCGTCAGTAACGATTTTCAATTTATCGAAAAGTATTTCTCCAAGCTGCTTCGGAGAAGAAATATTAAACTCCTCCCCGGCCTGATCATATATTAAATTTCGTAATTTCAGCAGTTCGGATTCTAGCACTCCAGCGTAATTATCAAGGTAATTACCATCTAATTTTATTCCTGCCCTTTCCATATTGCAAAGAACATCAATAAGAGGAAATTCCAGATCAGTTGCGAGGTTTTGCAGTCCGCCCTTAATAATATCTTCCTTCAGGATAAGATATAGCTGCCAGGTAATATCTGCATCTTCACAGGCGTAATCTGATAATTTATCAATAGGAACATCCCTCATGCTACCCTGCCTTACACCCTTTTTTCCAATCAGTTCTTCCGTTTGTATGTTCTTATATTTCAGATAAGCTTCCGAAAGGAAATCAAGTCCGTGCTTTTGTTCTGGCAGGAGTAAATAATGTGCAATCATTGTATCGAAGACCTTCCCTTTTACAGTGATTCCATAATTTTTTAAAACCTGAGTATCGTATTTGAGATTTTGTCCGATTTTTAGTGACTCAACATCCTCAAATACAGGCCTTAACAAATCAATGAACCGCATGGCCTCCTCTCTTTCTGTTGGAATACTAACATACCATGCTTTATGAGATTCCCAGGAAAAGGATACTCCAACCAGCTCAGCATCAATCGCGTTCAGATCTGTAGTCTCCGTATCAAAACATATTTCATTCTGATTTAAGAGTAATTCAACCAATTCCTTTGTCTCATCGTGGGTTTTGATGCATCGATATTGATGTTCAACATCATTAATCGTCTTAAGATTTGAAACAGGTATAATTGCAGCCTCTGAACCACTGAACAAATCGCCCTGCCCGTGTGTAGAAATGGTAGGAGAGATTTTCTCTGAACCCTGATCATCAGAATTATTACTTCCTCCACTTAACAATGATAAAACCCTATTGGACAGGGTTTTAAACTCCAATTCATGAAACAAAGCTAGAAGTTGTTCTTTGTCTGCTCCTCCAAATTTCAGATCTGATTCTTCAACACTAACCGGGACATTTAATCGAATGGTCACAAGGTCCTTAGACATTAGTATCTGATCATGATTTTCCGTTAAACTTTCCTTCAGTTTTCCCTTAAGTTCATCTTTGTTCTCAATCAGGTTTTCTACAGATTTATATTGAGAAATCAGTTTTTTGGCTGTTTTCTCCCCGATACCCGGGGCACCTGGTACGTTGTCTGAGCTGTCCCCCCAAAGTGCAAGCACATCAATTACCTGTTTAGGATCTTCAACTTTAAAAACTTTCTGAACCTCGGGTATGCCAATTATTTCTGCTGAATTACCGGATCGTCTAGGCTTGTACATAAATACATTCTCGCTTACTAGCTGAGTAAAATCTTTATCGGGAGTCATCATGAAAACAGTATATCCCTCATTTCCCGCCTTTGTAGCAAGTGTGCCAATTACATCATCCGCTTCATAGCCCTCGACCTCCACAACCGGAATGTTAAAAGCCTTAAGGATTTTTTTAATCCATGGTACTGAAAGTTTTATTTCTTCCGGTGTGGCATCCCTGTTCGCTTTATATGCCGGGAATTTCTCATGCCTGAATGTTGGTCCCGGTGGGTCAAAAACAACAGCTATGTGAGTTGGGGACTCTGCTCGAAGGATTTCCTCCAGTGTAGCAGTGAATCCATATATTGCCGATGTATTTAATCCTTTTGAATTAATCATCTGGGCCCTGATAAATGCATAATAGGCCCTGAAAATCAATGCATAAGCGTCCAATAAAAACAGCTTTTTCTGTTCCATTCGGCAAGATATGAATTTCTCTCGGGACTATCAGTTATCAGAAGCAAACCACTCTGCCCATGAGGTGGCAGTTTCAATAAGTTTTAAACTGAAAAGGGAGACATTTTCTGGTAAAATATTGATCAACCTGGAAGCCATATCAGTAACAAGGCTCTCGCAAGTAGGCTGATAATCAACAACATAAAATTTGTCGAACATTTGTTCGACTCTTTCTATCTCGGGCTGGCTGGCTTTTGAACTAATTACTACTGAGTGGTCAAATACGTCAACAATATTATTCTTTACGATCTTTTTCAAATCAGAAAAATCCACTACCATCCCAAGTTTAGTGCTGCTTTGATCGGTGATAGTTTCCCCGAATACCGTCACAAAAAGCTGGTATGAATGGCCATGAATATTTCTGCAGGGACCATCATAGTTCCATAAGGCATGAGCCATTTCAAAAGTAAAACTTTTAGTTACCCGGATCCTTGACATATCTGTTAAATGCAGGCGCACTGGCTGATACAATCCACTATATTGCTCAGGTTGTCATGCCTAAGAAAGTAATATGTGTTTTTGCCATCTCTTTTGGAAGAAAGCACACCTTTGTCCTTCAAAATCCCAAGATGATGGGAGGTGGTTGACTGTTCAATTTGCAAAAGTTCGTGTATCTCGGTGACTGTTAGCTTTTTACCGCCATCCAGGTAATTCAGTATAGCAATTCTCATCGGGTGAGCAATGGCCTTTAACATACTGGCAGCTTTCTCTAATTCCTCCGGGCTCAATTTATCAAACTTCATTACAATGGGAATATTTTGTGTTTTCAATTGATTCTAAGTCCTTTACAGAAACAATTCTTTTATTTACAAATACAAATATATGAATATCTAGTCTTAAATATATTAGCTTTATTAAATTTCTTTTCAGTTTCATATTTATACAAGAATTAGAATGTTTCTATTCACGACATAAAATTGTGGCTAATTTATTCCTATTTTTGTCCCTGCACAAAACGATCTCCTGCGGATGTCCCACCTGGAAGCTATCCGGAAACCGGTAAATAACGAAGTACTCACTTTTGAGAAGCATTTTCGTGATGCGATGAAAAGCAAAATTCCATTGCTTAACATTGTTACTAATTATCTACTCAGAAGAAAAGGCAAACAAATCAGACCGCTATTCGTCTTTTTAACAGCCGGCCTTGCCGGTGGAATTACTGAATCTACCTATAATGCCGCCAGCCTGATTGAACTGTTGCATACCGCATCTCTTGTTCATGACGATGTTGTGGATGAGTCCTTTGAGCGCAGGGGGTTTTTCTCAATTAATTCACTTTGGAAATCAAAAGTTTCTGTTCTTCTTGGTGATTACTTGCTTGCAAAGGGATTGCTTCTTTCTGTGGAGCAGGAAGAACATGAACTATTAAGACTTGTATCTGTCGCAGTGAAGGATATGAGTGAAGGAGAGCTCTTGCAAATGCAAAAATCAAGAAAGCTTAATATTAACAAAGAGGAGTATTTGAATATCATTCGAATGAAAACAGCCTCTCTTCTTGCTGCTTGTGCAGCTTGTGGTGCCTGGTCCTCTGGTAAAGACCCTGACCTGACCGAAAAATTCAGACTATTTGGTGAAAAAGTAGGAATGGCCTTCCAGATTAAAGACGATTTGTTTGACTACCAAAAAAAGAGCCTCACCGGTAAACCAGCCGGGAATGACATTAAGGAGAAAAAATTCACTCTCCCTTTGATTTACGCGCTTGAAAATTGCAAAAATTCTGAAAGACGACATATTATCCGTACCATCAGAAACCACAATAATAACACCAGGAAAGTCCAGGAGGTTATAGAATTCGCTACTAATAACAATGGTCTTGAATATTCAGAGGGACAGATGATTAAATACAAGAATGAGGCTCTTGAAATTCTTGCTCAATTCCCTGAAAATGAATACAATATAGCCTTAAGAGAATTGGTGAATTACGTTGTTGATCGCAAAAAATAGTTTTTTAGAATCATGGCTTTCTTATTCCCGATTAATTCTGTAAGCACCTCAATATCAGCAGATTTAATCTCCTTTATTGATCGGAATTTTTTCCATAATGATTCCCTGGTTTTTTCTCCAATTCCAATTATTGAATCCAGTTCAGAACTTGTCATCTTCTTTTCTCGTAGCTGACGGTGAAATTTTATCCCAAAGCGGTGGGCTTCATTTCTTAAGTGCTGTATGACCTTAAGTGATTCAGAGTTTTTGTCAATATACAGCGGGATCTTATCGCCGGGAAAGTAAATTTCCTCAAGTTTTTTTGCCACTCCTATTACAGCCATTTTCCCTCGGATTCCAAGCAAATCAATGCTCTTAACGGCAGCGTTTAACTGTCCCTTGCCTCCATCAATAATCACAAGCTGTGGTAAGGATTTCTTCTCTGCCATCAGTCTTTTATACCTACGGAAGACTATTTCCTGCATGGAGGCATAATCATCAGGTCCTATAACAGTCTTCACATGGTAATGCCTGTAATCTGATTTACTTGGTTTTGCATTTCGGAAAACCACACAGGCTGCAACCGGATTTTCTCCCATTAAATTTGAATTATCAAAACATTCAATATGAACAGGATTGGTTTTGAGCCGAAGGTCCTTCTTCAATGTTTCCAGGATCCTGGAATCTCTCGGTTTTTGTCCAATACTTTCGGCCTTTTTCTTGCGTTCAATACGGTAATGATTGGCATTTCTTTCCGATAATGCCAGCAGCTGCTTTTTATCTCCCCTAACCGGAACCAGGAACCTTACTCCATCCATTGGAATACTGGGATGAATAGGAACAATTATTTCGCGTGAATTACTATTAGTTTTTTGCCTTATGTCGACTATTGCCAGGGATAAAAGCTCTTCTTTGCTTTCTTGCAATTTTTTCCTTAACTCAATCGTATGGGCCTGAACCACCGCTCCATCAATTACCTTCAGAAAATTCACAAAAGCATACGACTCTTCCTCCACTATTGAAAACACATCCACATTATTGATTTTGGGATTGACTATGGTAGATTTGCTTTTGTAACGACTGAGTAACTCTAGCTTCTCTTTCAATACCTGGGCCTCTTCAAACTTAAATTCTTCAGCATATTTTTTCATCCGTTTCTTTAGATGACCTGATACTTGCTTTATATTTCCCTTAAGAATTTCTTTAATCTGCTCAATTGAATTCAAATAATCCGCTTCAGTTTGCAATCCTACACATGGGGCCTTACAATTACCCAGATGATATTCAAGGCAAACTTTAAACTTTTCATCCTTTATATTTTCAGATTTGAGATTAAGCCTGCAATTCCTTAACGGAAAAAGTTGTCTGGCCAACTCAAGAACGGTCTTAACAAGCAAAACTGATGTGTAGGGTCCGAAATATAATGAACCATCCTTTATTAGATTCCTTGTATAAAAAATCCTTGGAAATCTTTCATTCTTGACACATATCCATGGGAAGGTTTTATCATCCTTCAATAAAACATTATACCTGGGTTGGAATTTCTTAATAAGATTGTTCTCAAGCAATAAAGCGTCAGATTCATTCGAAACAACTATATGTTTAATGTCTCGGATTTTGCTTACCAGAATGTGTTTTTTGAAGGACTCCTTATTTGAATTATTAAAATATGAAGAGACCCTCTTTCTGAGATCGAGAGCTTTACCAATATATAGTAATCTATCATCCTTGTCAAAGTACTGATAAACACCCGGTTTGTTTGGCAGTACTTGAACCAGAGATTTCAGATAAACATATGTGTCATTCTCCTTCAAACTGTATAATTGATACTACTTTTCTATTCTTGAGTTTCTCACGTCCTTTAAGCTCAGGAAGCTCTACAAGGAACAAACAACCGACTACAACCCCAGCCCCTATTTCAATAAGTCGGCAAGTAGCTTCAGCGGTTCCACCGGTGGCAAGCAAGTCGTCAATAACCAAATATTTTTCTCCTTCGATAATTGCATCTATATGAATCTCTACCGTGTCCTTGCCATATTCCAAATCATACTCAACAGATAAAACCTTGGCTGGTAGTTTTCCGGGCTTTCTTACCAACACCAAACCTTTACCTTCCCTGTTTGCGAGCACAGAACCAAACACAAATCCTCTTGATTCTATTCCTGCAATATAGTCGATGCTCGAAAATTCAGAAACTGCTTCACTCAATAATTCACAGGACTCTCGAAATGCATCAGCATCCTTTACAAGGGTAGTCACATCCCGGAATAAAATTCCTGGAGCAGGAAAATCCGGGATACAACGTATTGTGTTTTTTATTCTGCTATACTTGTCTTCCATTTCAAAAATTATTCTTGTAAACTAGATTTTAATTCTCCTGTGAAACATCCGTTTGTTCCACGTGGAACAATTATCTTCCCATATAGACCAATAAAACTGAAATATCAGAAGGAGACACACCGCTAATCCTACTTGCCTGTCCGATTGTAGTAGGTTGAATCTTCATTAGTTTTTGCCTGGCTTCTGTCGAGATTGATTTTAAAGTATCATAGGTGATAGATGGGTCTATCTTGATTTCACCCAGCCTCTTAATTTTATCAGCAAGTTTTCTTTCTCTGTCAATATATCCCGAATACTTTATGGCGATTTCTGCATTTTCCACAATATCACTTCCTCTTTCAATATTCATCTTCTCAGCTTCAAGGGCCAGTCCCTTTACTTTGTCCCACAAATCATCAATTTTTACCTGTGGTCTGCTTACAAGACTAATGCTTTTAAGTTTTTGATTAATTGGGGTAGTTCCCAACTTGTTAAGCACCACATTAATTTCGTCGGGAGCAATCGAAGTTTTATTCAAAAAAGACACTAAGTGGTCTCTCTTTTTCATTTTCTCATCCAATGCATTCACCCTCTCCTTTCCGGCTAAACCCAGATCATACGAAATAGGCGTAAGTCTTTCATCCGCGTTATCTTGCCTTAATAAAATTCTGAATTCAGCCCTTGATGTAAACATCCTGTATGGTTCATCAACTCCCTTTGTTACCAGATCATCAACTAAAACACCTATATATGAATTATCTCTTTCAAGGATAAACGGCTCTTTTCCTTCAACGCTTCTGGCAG